>JANOCF010000575.1:0-3564 GCA_031412055.1 Holophagales bacterium
GATCTCGAAGCAGATCCGGGTCGGCTCGACCCCGGTCAGCTCCATCTCCTCCAGGACGTACTCCAGGAAGTACTCGTCGCCGATCGACTGGCCCGAGAGGTTGATCGCGAAGCAGGTCTCGTCGCCGTGGGAGAGCGTGCGGCAGGCGAGGGTGACGAAGGCGGCGTGGATCACCCAGCGGTCGATGGACGCGATCAGGTGGTAGCGCTCGGCCGCGGGGATGAAGGCGCCGGGCGTGGCGATGCGCCCGTCCTCGTCGATCATCCGGATGAAGATCTCGCACAGCGGCGGCTCCTCGCCGTCGATGTTGATCGGGTGGATGCTCTGCCGGTAGAGGCAGAAGCGGTGCTCGGCGAACGCCTTGTGGATGCGGTGGATCCACTGCATCTCACCGTAGCGCTCGGCCAGCGCGCTGTCGTCCGGCTGGTACTCGTGCATCCGGTTGCGCCCGCTCTCCTTGGCCACGTAGCAGGCGGCGTCGGCGGCCGAGAGCACCTGGGCCATGTCCAGGCTCTCGGAGGTGATGGGCACGAGGCCGATGCTCACGCCGATCTCGAAGATCCGCTCCTGCCAGGCGAAGCGGAAGCTCTTGACCTCGGTGCGCAGGTTGTCGCCCACCTTGCGGGCGTCTTCGATCGGGGTGTCTTCGAGCAGCACCCCGAACTCGTCGCCGCCGAGCCGCGCCAGGGTGTCGCTTTTGCGCAGCCGCGCCTTCAAGAGGGCGGTGACCTGCTTGAGCATCTCGTCGCCCGCGAGATGGCCGCAGGTGTCGTTGACCACCTTGAACTCGTCGAGATCGAGGTAGAAGAGGGCGTGCAGGCGGTCCTCGTCGCGCGAGGTGGCCAGGCAGTGCTGGAGGCGCTTTTCGAACTCGCGGCGGTTGATGAGGCCGGTGAGCGGGTCGTGGCGGGCCAGGTACATCATCTCCCGCTCCATGCCGCGGAGCTGGGTGACGTCCTTGAACACCAGGACGCAGCCGGTGATCCTGCCCAGGCGGTCGCGGATCGGGGCGGCGGTCTCGCGGACGGCGAACTCCCGGCCGTCGCGGCGGGTGAGCAGGGAGTAGCCGTGCAGCTCCTCGAGCTGCTCCTCGCCCAGGCAGCGCTCCACGGGACTGCCCAGCGACTTGCCGCTGGTCTCGTCCACGACATTGAAGACCACGGCCACGGGCTGGCCGCAGGCTTCGGCGCCGGTCCAGCCGGTCAGGCGCTCGGCCACGGGGTTGATGTAGTCGACCAGTCCGGCGGCGTCGGTGCGGATGACGCCGTCGCCGATCGAGGCGAGGGTGACCTGGGCGCGCTCCTTCTCCTCGGCCAGCGCCTCGACCATGGCGCGCAGCCGCTCTTCGCTCTCCTTGGCCGCGCGCTGCGCCTGCTCCAGGCGGGCGTTGGTCTCCTTGAGGGTGTCCTCGGCCAGCTTGCGCTCGGTGATGTCGATGGCGGTGGCCATGGCGGCGGGACCGAGACCGTCGAGATGGATGATGGTGGAGGTCGCGTCGATCCAGAGATCCCGGCCGTCCCGGGTGAGGATCTTCATCTCGTAGCGTGGCGGCGGGGTCTCGCCGCGGAGTCTCGCCAGGGCGCGCTCCTGGACCAGCGCGCGGTGGTCGGGGTGCACGATGTGCCAGAGCGGCCCCCGGGTCAGCTCCCCGGCGGAGATGCCGGTCATCTTCTCCACGGCCGGGTTCACATAGAGGATCCGCTCCTCCTGGAACACGATGATGGCCGTGGCGGTGGTCTCCGCCAGCACACGGAACCAGTGGTCGGTCTCGCGTGGCGAGTCTTCGACCGGAGGCTCCGGGGTACGGATCGGGTAGATCATGGCTTCAAGTTGCAGCTACTACCAGCAGAAACGAAATTTGAGAATAGCGTTGGGACGAAGCCGCGTCAATCAGGCGGTCACTCTCGCATGGCAGGGGCGAGGAGGTTGGCGAGGGCCGGATCGTCGGACTCTTCCGCTCTCTTGCCGGTCCTGGCCAGGACCATCATCTCCTTGAGGCCGCCGCGGAAGTTCCAGGCCTGGAAGCCCGCCTCCTGCATGCGCTCGGCGAGGTGAGCGCTCTTGAGGCCGACCTCGCACACCAGCACGTAACCGCGATCCCGGTCGAAGGACGGGAAGGCCTGCAGGGCCTGCTGGAAGTCCATCTGGAGGGCGCCGGGGTAGTGCCAGGTCTGCCAGGACGATTTGGGGCGCAGGTCGAGGACGGTGGCATCCTCGGGCACGCGGTCGGTTTCGAGGCCGGTCGGTCCCAGGTCGGACTCGCTCAGGCCGCGCACGTCGTAGGCGGTCCGCGCCTTGACCTGCGCGAAGAGCTGTTTCGGGTCCATGGCGGCCTCGCCCCGGAGCACTTCGGAGAGCGGCGCGCGGGTGGCCGGCTTCTTCGGCAGCAGGTCGCAGTACTCCCCGACGGCCGCGGCCAGGTCGAAGACGCCGATCCGGCGCGCGATGGCGAGGATCTCTTCCTTGTTGAAGCCGACGAGCGGCCGCAGCACGGGCATGGACGGCATAACGGCCTGGGAGATGACCGCGAGGTTCTGCAGGGTCTGGGAGGAGACCTGTCCCATGGCGTCGCCGGTGATCAGGGCCAGGCTGCGGTTCCTGCGCGCGAGGCGCTCGCCGGCGTGCAGCATCAGCCGCTTGAGGACGATCTGCCAGTTGCGCGGGTGGTTTTTTTCCTGGAGATCCTTGAGCAGGGGGCGGAAGTCGATCTCGTACAGGCGCGGCCGGTAGCCGTAGCTCCAGCGGTCGGTGACGACCTTCATGACCTTGAGCACGCCCAGCCGGTGGGATGCGCCGCCCAGGTTGCAGAAGAGGTAGTCGAGCTGGACGCCGCGCTTGAGCATGAGCCAGCTCGCCACGGCCGAGTCGAAGCCGCCGGAGACCAGCGACAGCGCGCGGCCTTCGACGCCGACCGGCAGGCCGCCATGCCCGCGGTGCTTGTCGTGGAACAGGTGGATCAGCCCGGGCTCGAGCTCGACGTGGGCGGTGACTTCGGGTTCGCGGAGGTTCACCTTGGCGGTCGGCGAGCGCTGGAGCAGGGCAAAACCGAGGGCGCGCTCCACGTCCATGGAGTCGAACGGCAATCGCTCGCGGCCTCCCCGGCGGCTGGCGCGGACGGCGAAGGTGCGTCCTTGGATGCCGCCGATACTGTCACCAAAGGCCTCGACGCCGTGGCGGACAATGTCGTCCATGGTCTCCCAGGGCCGGCGCTCGACCAGCGAGACCGACTGGATGCCGAAGACCCGGGGCAGGATCTCCAGCGCGGCGTCTGGATTTACGCTCTCCGGGATCTCCACGTAGTAGCGGCTCCAGGTGGTCTCCAGCCGGTTCGGGATGCCGTGGGACTTGAGGGCGTCCTTGATGTTCTGGGAAAGGCGGCGCTGGAAGCGCAGCCGGGTGTTCCGGGCCTTGGTATAGAAGTCGCCGGCGAGACGCAGGATCAGGAGGTGGTCGGACATCGGGGCGATTGTACCCTTACCCCCTGATGTCCTCTTGGTCTCTTGGTCTCTTGGTCTCTTGGTCTCTTGGTCTCTTGGTCTCTTGGTCTGTTGGTGTGATGGTGTG
>JANOCF010000576.1:0-2142 GCA_031412055.1 Holophagales bacterium
CCTGGAGCCGCCGGAGGATCTCCTCGACCGGCATCTGGCGCTCGGTGGCCACGCTCACCTTCTCCTCGACACCCTCGCGCTCGGCCGCGGTGGCGCGCTCCAGCCCCAGGACGGCCACGCGGCCGGGGTTGTCCAGCCGGACCTCCAGGGTCTGCCCCTTGACCTCGCCCGAGGGCGCGCTGACCTGGTCGAAGGTGTAGGGGAAGCGCGACGGCCGGCGCAGGTACGGATCGGGGAAGCGGAGCGTCAGGTCCGAGCTGCCCGGAGGAGCCAGGGCGATGACCCGCAAAGAGAAGTCCTTGCCGCGGACGAACGTCCAGGCCTCTTCCGCGCCCGTGGGCACGGACCCCGGATCGTAGGAGATGTCGCCCGTGAACTCCCGCGCCAGCAGCGCCAGCGGGGAGAGGTGCTGCGCGCCGACGGAGCTCGCCCGGAATAACGTGAGCCCGATGCCGCGCACCGCGTTGCGGGCCGCTTCGGACAGGACCTCGCCCGCAGCCGCAGGGAGAGGGGTTGAATCGAGCACGATCGGCCGCCCCGGATCGAACTCATTGATGGCCGCGACCGCCCGGGTCAGGTCGCCCGAGGGAGCGAGCACGACGGCTTCGAGATAAGCGGCAACGTCCTCGCCATAGAAGGTCTTGAGGAAGTCAGGCGAAGCCGGCAGCGCGTCGGAAGCGACGCGAGCCTCGGACCGGGCGCCGGTCAGGGCCACGGCCGCCCGTTTGACCAGAAACGCGTATTCGACGGCAGAGGAAGCCAACTCGCCGCCGTTCTCCGGCCGCCAGGTCACCTGGAACCAGGTACCTACCGGAGCGGAGGAAGCCACCGCGGTCGCAGCCCGAAGCTCGGCCTGGAGGCGGTCGGCGTTCTGGGTCACCGGAGCCGGAGTGCGGAAGACCAGGGACAGCCAGGGCGTGCCGCCCGCCGCGATGATCTCGCGGGCCGTGTCGCCCGGCTCCCCCGGATTACCGGTGCCGTCCAGGGAGACCTCCCAGGCCACGAAAAGGGGGCTTCCCTTTTCGAGCTTCGCCTGCCGGAGCAGAGACACGAAGTCGGCTGGGCTGGCCGGCGCGGTCGGTTGAACGTCCGGGACCGGAGCCGGATCGAGGGATTCTGCTGCCGTCACCGGCACCGCCTGGACCGGCTCGAACCGGACCCCGGCGCAGGGAAAGCAGGGAAGGACTTCAGCTTCTATGGAGAAGGGAAGAAGAAAGAGCGCTAGGAGGAGCAACTTGGCATTACGCATGGCCGGGGAAGGATATCAGGGTCGCAAGAGTGCCCACGCTGGAGGACGGGGGGTGTTCACTGGGGAGGTCGGCGCCGGGAGGCCTCACCCCCTGTCCCACAGGGGGTGAGGATTCTTCCTCTACTGCGCCGCCACCGGGTGCATCGGGCCCTGCGTGGGGAGCCCCATCTTCTCGCGCAGCTTCAGCTCGATCTCCTCGGCGAGGTCCGGGTTCTCACGCAGGAAGATCTTGGCGTTGTCCCGGCCCTGGCCGAGACGGAGGTCGCCGTACGAGTACCAGGCGCCGCTCTTGAT
Source organism: Holophagales bacterium (assembly GCA_031412055.1). Lineage (GTDB taxonomy): Bacteria > Acidobacteriota > Thermoanaerobaculia > Multivoradales > UBA5704 > DATMER01. Next base: position 1,544 of record JANOCF010000576.1, read on the forward strand.
CACCATCTTGTGTTCCACTCCGAGGTCGACCAGCTCGCCCGTGCGGGAGATCCCCTCGCCGTAGTCGATGTCGAACTCGGCCTGGCGGAACGGGGCGGCGCACTTGTTCTTCACGATCTTGACCTTGGCCCGGGAGCCGGTCACGATCTCGCCGTCCTTGATCGCGGCGATGCGCCGGATGTCCACCCGCACCGAAGCGTAGAACTTGAGCGCCCGGCCGCCGGTCGTGGTCTCCGGATTGCCGAACATCACGCCGATCTTCTCGCGGATCTGGTTGATGAAGATCAGGCAGGTGTTGGACTTGGCCACGATGGCCGTCAGCTTGCGCAGGGCCTGCGACATCAGGCGGGCCTGCAGACCCACGTGCGAGTCGCCCATCTCGCCCTCGAGCTCGGCCTTGGGCACCAGGGCCGCCACCGAGTCCACCACCACCACGTCCACCGCGTTGCTGCGCACCAGCATCTCGGCGATCTCCAGGGCCTGCTCGCCGCTGTCCGGCTGCGAGACCAGGAGGTTGTCGATGTCCACGCCGAGCTTTTTGGCGTACTCGGCGTCGAGGGCGTGCTCGGCGTCGATGAAGGCGGCGACGCCGCCGAGCT
>JANOCF010000577.1:0-5128 GCA_031412055.1 Holophagales bacterium
CGCTGGCTCCGGGAGCCCGGCCGCACGACGGCCGTCTCGACCTGGTGCTGTTCCGGGGAGCCGGGCGCCGCGAGACCGCCGGATTCGTCTTCGACCTCCTCCGCGGCGCCCACGCGCGGCGCAAGGACTTCACCGTCCGCCACGTCCAGGAAGTCGTGCTTCGCTCGCCGGTTGGAGCCGTCGCCCAGATCGACGGCGACCTCTGCGAGCAGCGGCTGCCGCTCACCGTCCGCATCGCCCCGGACCCGCTCCGGATCCTGTGCCCGGAGATCCGCTCGACCTGACCGACCTGGAAAGGCCTTCATGACAGCCAGACCTCTCGACCCGATCTTCTCCCCCGGCTCCATCGCGGTCATCGGCGCCTCCCGCCGCCGAGAGGCGCTCGGATTCCGCCTGCTGCACAACCTGGTCGTCAACGAGTTCACCGGCGCCATCTTCCCGGTCAACCCCGAGGCCCGGGCGATTCACTCGCTCAAGTGCTACCCCTCGGTCAAGGACATCCCCGACCCCGTGGACCTCGCGGTCATCCTGGTCCCGCGGCAGAAGGTGCAGGGCGTGGTGGACGAGTGCATCGCCAAGGGCGTGCGCGGCCTGATCGTCATCACGGCCGGCTTCTCCGAAGTCGGCGAGGAGGGCGCGGAGCGCGAGCGGCGCCTCCGCGAGTCCGTGCGCGCCGCGGGCGTCCGCATGATCGGCCCCAACTGCATGGGCGTGATCAACACCGACACGGAGTTCAGCCTCGACGCGACCTTTGCCCCGACCGCGGCGCGGCCCGGTCCCATCGGCTTCGTCAGCCAGTCGGGCGCGCTCGGCGTGGCCATCCTCAACGTGGCGCAGCAGCTCGGCATCGGCCTCACCCAGTTCGCCTCCATGGGCAACAAGGCGGACGTCTCGGGCAACGACCTGCTGGAGCACTGGGAGGACGACCCGGAGACCCGCGTCATCTGCATGTACCTGGAGTCGTTCGGCAACCCGCGCCGCTTTACGGAGATCGCCAAGCGGGTGAGCCGCAAGAAGCCGATCCTGATCGTGAAGTCGGGCCGCACCGCCGAAGGCGCGCGCGCCGCCTCCAGCCACACCGGAGCCATCGCCGGAGCGGGCGCGGACGTCACGGTCTCGGCCCTGCTCGACCAGTGCGGCGTGCTCCGGGCCAACACCATCGAAGAGCTGTTCGACGTCTGCCGAGCGCTCGTGCGCTGCCCGCTTCCCGAGGGCAACCGCGTGGGGATCGTGACCAACGCGGGCGGACCGGCCATCATGGCGACCGATGCCTGCGTCAGTCTCGGGCTGCGCATGGCCGAGCTGTCGGAGAGCACCCGCGAGGGCCTGCGCGCCTTCCTCCCGGCCGAGGCCAGCGTCAACAACCCGGTGGACATGATCGCGTCGGCCGTCGCCGAGTCCTACTCCCGCACCCTGGCCGCGGTCCTGGACGACCCCGAGGTCGACATGGCCCTGGCGATCAACGTCACGCCGCTCCTGGGAAGCCCGATGGACATCCTGGAGGCGATCGGCGAGGTGGCGCGCACGCGCTCCAAGCCGGTGCTCGCGGTGATCATGGCCACGGAGGAGTTCTACGACGAGGTCAAGAACAGCCGCGACCTGCCGCCGGTGTACCGCTTCCCGGAGCCGGCCGCGCGGGTGCTGCAGCTCCTGGAGCGCTACGGCGCCTGGGTGAGGAGGCCCGCCGAGCCGCCGGCGCCCGAGTTCCCCACCGACGACGCCGAGGTCGCGGCCATCCTCGGCCGCACGCAGGACGGCTACCTCAGCCCGGCCGACACCTTCCGGATCCTCGACCTCTACGGCATCCCCCTGGCCCGCTGGCGGATGACCGCAACCCCTGAAGAGGCGCTGACAGCCGCGCGGGAGATCGGCTACCCGGTGGTGCTCAAGGCGGTGGCGCCGGACCTCGTCCACAAGAGCGACGTGGGCGCGGTGCAGGTGGATCTGAGGGAAGAGCGGGATCTCGCCGCCGCCCTGGAGCGGGTCTCCGCTTCCGTGGAAGGCGCCGGTCATCGAATCGAAGGCTGGCTCGTCCAGGAGATGGCGAAAGGCGGCCACGAGGTCATCTTCGGCATCACCACCGACCCGCGTTTCGGCCCGCTGCTGATGTTCGGCCTGGGCGGCAAGTACGTGGAGGTCTTCCAGGATGTCCGCTTCGGAGTGCTTCCCCTGGGAACCACCGACGCCGGGGACATGATCCGCGGCATCCGCGGCTACCGTCTCCTGGAAGGGGTGCGAGGCGAGCCCGGAGCCGACCAGGACCTGCTGGTCGAGGTTCTATTGAGGCTGGCCCAGCTCTCCCAGCGCCACCCGCGCATCCGGGAGTTGGACATCAACCCCTTCCTGGCCGGTTCTGATCGCAACAGCGCCCGGGCCGTGGACGCGCGTATCCGGGTGGAGGGTTAGGCTGACGCGCTGCTGTCTTGGAGGCCGAGCCAGTCGCGAACCCGGTCCTCAACAGCGGAAAGTTGGTCAAGGTTCAGCCGGCCAAGAGACCGGATCAGCTTTGCGTGAGGAACCGTCACCAGGCTTTGCGCGTCGAAGCCGCCCAGGCGAAGAAATCGAACAGGAAACGCGGCTTCAAACCGTGAGGCACGAAGGCTCGTCGTGTGGGGTATGAGGGTGGCGAGGGCCCGATCCGACTCACCCGCAGGGACGCTGACGACCAGGCACGGACGGACCTTGGCCGCGAGGCCGAGATCGACAAGCCAGACTTCTCCGCGAGCAGGCGCCTTCAATCCTGGCTCTCGCGGCGGTCAAGATCCAGAAAGACCTGATCGGCCGCGAGAACAAGCTCGGCTTCGTCCAGGGGGGGATGGTCCTCGACCGCAGTCCGACGCAGGATCTCAACGACGACAGACCTCCTGTCTTCTTCGGGCAAGGTCTCGAAACCGTGGATAACGCGCTGGGCTGCTTTCGTCATGGACCAAGCGTCGCAAAAGTAGCGGTCGCCGTCAAGCGACCCCGTGTCTCTTCAGCGTAGCGTCCCACCGCAACGCCGCAGGGTGGCTGGCGCGTAGCGGTAGTGTCCCGTGATCGTGAACGCGAAGAGCGTATCCTCCTCCTGCGTTCCCCGGCCGATGTTGTGGATCACGAGCGGAATCCCCGATCGTGTGCGTCGATCCGAAACGATACCGATGTGAGGCACGCCGGAAGGCAGGCGCCACGTCACGAGATCGCCCGGCGCGTAGGTCCGGGGATCGTTGCCAAGCGCAAGCGACTTGCCATGCCGTGAAAAGAACATAGCCAGGTTGGGGACCCGCCGGTGATCGATGTTCGAGTCGGGCCGAGTGAGTTCCCAGTTCTTCGGATACGCGCGCCACGCCCGACCCATGTCTTCATGAACCTGGACCTGGAGATCGACCCCGAGCTGGCGGTACGCCCGCACCACGACGTCCGTGCAGACACCCCGCTCCGGGGAAACATCGCCGTTGGGATAGGGGATCCGGCGGTAGCCGCTGTCGTACTGGACAGTGACGCCGATCTGCTTTTTGGTAGCCTCCACGAGGCAGGCGCCAGGGTCGGCTCCAGCAGGCGAGACCGCCAGCAGGATCAGCAGGATGGCTTTCCCCAGGAATCTCTTCGGCTTCATAGGCTCTCCAGTGGAGGCAGAATACATTGGAAGCCTGCCGAGCCAGCCATGCCGTCGAATGGCAGGGAAGTGGCAGCGGCATGGTATGCTCCACCCATGCTGACAACCATTGACAAGGCAGGTCGCGTGGTAATCCCCGCAGAGGTGCGGAAGCGGCTCGGTTTTACCGCGGGGACGGAGCTCGAGATGGTGATCGAGGGCTTCGCGCTCCGTCTTGTTCGGGCGGTGGACGGCCCCCAACTCGTCAGGCGCGGCGAGCGCCTGGTTGCGCGCCCCCGGGCCGCCGAGGGGCAGCGCACCGAGGTCGATGTGGCGCGGTTGATCGAAGAGGAACGGGACCGGTGGCCAGGCTGAGCACCACCTTCTTCGATACCAGCGTGCTTATCGCCGGAACAATCGATTTCGGCCCCAGCTCGCAACACGCCATGCTGCTGATGGATGCGGTGGCGGAAGGCCGGATCGAGCGCCCGCTGACAGCTTGGCACTGCTGTCTTGAATACTATTCGGTGACAACGCGCCTGCCGGAAGAATACCGTCTCGAACCGGAGACCGCTCTGCGGCTCTTGCGGGAGGAGATCTTCCCGCGTTTTTCGGTCCATGACCTCCAGGCGGAGCTTCGCGAGGAGTTTCTGGTCTCTGCCACACGCGAGGGAACGACAGGCGGCAGGCTCTATGACGCGCACATCGCCGAGATTGCACGCCAGGCAGGCGCGCGACTCGTGGCCACCGAAAACCGTCGCCATTTCACCTCTCTGCTGCGCCATGGCATCCGCGTGCTGGTCAGTGCCGAGCTGGCTGGCGAGATCGGGAACTGAGGAACGGGCCGGGCGAGCTCAAAGAAGCCGGCTGTCTTCTTCGCTGAACCTCTGGACACCATTCCCCGAGCGGCGGTTCCCGCGACCTGCGCTCCCTCTGACGTGCAGCGCCGTAACCTCCGCGGGGACGACGCAACGCCAGGGGATCGGGTCATTCCCTGCGGGGGGACGACGCAACAGCCGGGGATGAGGTCATTTCCCGCGGGGGAGAAGCGCAACACCAGGGGATGAGGTCATCCCCTGAGGATGGAAGACGTAACGCCAGGGGATGAGGCCATTTCCTGTGGGGACGGGGTCATTCCCTCGCGTTGCGAGGCGCGTCCTTGGGGAACGAGCCCATCCCTCGCGTTTGAGCGAGCTCCTCGACCTGTAGACATTGAAAGAAGCGTAGCGAGAAGAAGGAGATATGCTGCCTCGCCTGCGAGTCTCTGACTCATCTCTCTTCACCTTTCGTCCAGAGCTTCAGCGTGAGTTGAACCAGAGGCCTTGGTTGTAGCGGGAAGATGCCTCACCTTTGACAGGGACCACCCTGGGAACTACTTTGGTCCTATGCGAGCCATCGCCTTGAGAGACTTGCAAGAGAAGCTTGGCGAGTATGTCAACCTGGCTGAAAGCGGGGAGAGAGTCCTGATCACCGATCGAGATCGTGTCGTTGCCGAGTTAGTCCCGCCACGGGAAGACCGTTCTCCCTGGAGCGAAGGCTCTCCTCTCTCCGATGCCA
>JANOCF010000578.1:0-2458 GCA_031412055.1 Holophagales bacterium
GCCGGTGGTTGCGGAAGTCCGCCATGTCCTGGAGAAGGACCGGGCCGAGCGGCTCGCCGGTGGGCTTCAAGAACGTCGCCGGATGCGCCCACCATTGGTAGGTGACCGTCTCGCCCGGCGCCGCCGACTGGCGCGGGTTCCGGCCGACGGTGGCGCCGTCCGACGTGACCGGATCGTAGCGCATCAGGTCGGCGTGCATCGAGACATGCCTTGAGACCGGCCGCACCGGACGATTCTCGGCATCGAACTCCTCGACCGGCACGCTCGGGGCGAAAGGTTCGGGCCGCATGTCGGCATCGGCCGGGATCCCGTTGGTAAGGACGATCTGCACCGTCTCCCCCCGGCGGCAGCGCAGGACCAGCGGCTCTTCGCGGCCTGGCGTCTGTTGCTGGCGCACGGGGATCTCGTTGCCTTCCGGGCCGACGATCCTGGTCAGCCGGTAGATCAGGCCGAAGGGATCGACGAGATCCGGATCGCGGTAGACGAGGCGCCTCTGCTCGGCCGTGATGTGGAACGTCCGCATGGCGGTCCCGGGCGAATCCATGCCGGGGAGCGGGGCCGTGGTCAGAGCCGCCGGCCGTTCGATATCGTCGTGATTGAACGCCCGCACCACGCCCCAGCAGCCGAGCCAGAGGTCGTCCGCGCCCGACAGCTTGTACATATAGTCGCCGGGTTGATAGCGCTCCTGCTGGATGAAGGTGAACGCTTCCGAGATTCCGGTGCTCTGCTGGTTGCGGAGCGGCGAAGCCGGGTTGTCCCGGAAGCGCCGCCAACGCATGCCGTGGACCTGGAAGCTGTGCTGCTCCTCGTGCGACCCCTGCACGACCCGGAACCAGATAGGGTCGTTGACCAGAGTGTCGAACCGCGGCGTATAGGGGTCGCGATTGTATGGCGGTCCGGAGGTGAACCAGAGCGCCGGGTCGATGAACCCGCCGCCGCCGTCCCTCAGCCGCTCGTGGATCGGATCGTTGCGATAATTGATCGCCATGATCCCCTGATCGCCGTGGCCGCCCGGGGCCGGCGGCGGGTTGAGCGCCTTGCCGTTCGCGTCCCACATCGGGATGAAGTCCTGCAATCCCATGCAGAACTCGCGGAACGACTTCGGAGTCGGCCCGGGCACGTCGATCCGCGCCTGGGCGCCGCTGACGATCTCGCGTTCCTCCCGGCTGTGGAGGAAGCGGGCGCCGGCGGGCTCGACGATGAGCGCTCCGAACAGGCCGTGCTTCTGCCGGAAGTTGGCGAACAGATGGTCGTGGAAGAAGATCGTCCCGAATTCCTGGTCCAGCCACCAGCGATAGGCCATCGTCTTTCCGGCGACCGGGCCGGAAATGTAGTTCCAGCCGACGCTGGCGCCGTCGGCGCAGATCGGGTCGAACTTCACCATGTGGACGTGCGGGGTGCACTCGCCCTGCCACGGCCGCGCCGGGCACGGCGGGAAGGCATGGTCGAACTCCGTCTCGGGAATGTCGAGCGGAAGATTGTTGCGCAGGCTGAGGTTGAGGATCTGGCCGTGGCGGGCTCGGAAGAAGAGCGGTTCCGTCGGCTGGCGAGGCAGCCGGATACCCCCGAAGATCTTGCCTTCGGCAAGAGCGTAATAATGACCGTGTTTGTCGTGCCAGCCATGGCCGTTATAATCGATCCGGGCCATGTTGACCGACAGGTCGTGAGCGACGACACGGGCGTTGTTGAGGTGATAGGCCGGCCTTTCCGGAGGCATGTCCTGCCCTTCCGGCCACTCCTGGCTCTGCCCGATCGCGAACGGACGGCGGGTGAACATCTCGCCCGGTACCGGCTGCGGGTTGAACGCGAGATATTCGAGCTTCGTCGGCCCCGCGCGGTAATCGTGGTCGGCCGGCATCGGCTCGGCGCTCGGCCAGGGCGGGATCGGCGACTTCTGCTGAATCTCGCCCGGGATGTAGAGCGGGTAGCCCGGATGGGCCGAGGTCGGAAGCGGCGGCGGAGTCCGGCCGGGAAGCGGCAGCAGCCGCTCGATCCTCGTGTCGTTCGGATAGCGGCCGACCCGGCGGCCGGTATAGGGGAAATCCTGCTGGGCGAGGAGCGGCCCGTCGCTTCCGTCCTGGAGGGTCTCGAAGGTCCGGAAGATGCCCCACATCCCCTCGTGGAAGTGCGGGTAGAGATGGCAGTGCCAGATCACGTCGCCGGCCACCTGGTGGCGGTTGCCCGCGCCCCAGACGGGCTCGATGGTGTGGGCGGTCTGCGGGCTCACCGAGATCGCGTCGATCCGCGGCGACTTCCGGTCCTCGGGAACGGAATGCCATTCGTTGAGGTGGAGGTGGAAGACGTGGGTCTCCTTCACCGCCGCGTGGACGAAGCGGATCCGGACCGGGTCGCCGATGTAGGCCTTGAAAATGGGGGTCGCGGGATCGCCGAACATCCACGAGCTGTGGTGCTGCTCCTCGTTGAGCACCGGGCGGCCCTTGAAGTCGTGGCCCTGGGC
>JANOCF010000579.1:0-4938 GCA_031412055.1 Holophagales bacterium
CCTCCACCCACTTGCGAAGCTTCTCGCCGCCAGCGGAGCCGATCCCTCCAGCGTAAGGCGGCGGCAGCGGACTCCAGTAGCGCCGGCCTTCGGGCGATCCGGGCTCGCCCTTCTCCAGGATGTCCTTGCCCACGGCCGGCAGCAGGATCACGTCCTGCTTGCCGCGGAACGCGCCCGCCTTGATCTGCTCGTTGCTCAGGTTCTCGAAGCGGAAGCCGTAGCGCTCCAGCAGGAAGCGGGTCCAGCCCTCGTCCATGCTGGCCACCCAGGGCTTGTAGAGGCCGACGCGCACCGGCTTGACCCGGTACGCCGGTCCGGTGGGAGCCTTGTCCAGAGGCCGCACGGGTACGCGCAGCTCGCGGGAGATCCGGCTCAGCTCCTCGGGCGTGACGGAGTCGGCAGGCAGGTAGAAGTCTCCGGCTGCTCCTTGCGCGTCCGCCGGACCCTCCAGCCAGAAGACCTTCTTGCCTCCCGCGGTCAGCCGGTTCAGGGCCGTGAAGGCGGAATCGGCCGCGTGCGAGATAACGTACCCGGAAGCGGACGGCGCCACGTCTCCGCCCGGCCAGACCGGCTCGGTGATATCGGCGATATTGGTCAGGGCGCTGGCGAGCTCCTGTCCGGCAGGCACGCCGGACTCCGTCACCTCCACTCCCATGGCGATGGGGAGCGACCAGGAGGTCACGTCGTACGGGGCCATGACCGGGCCGCCCACGAAGGGGATCACCTCGGGGTATCGCTGCGGCCGGAGCATGGTCAGCAGGAACTGCCGGTAGGGCTGGGCCGCCGGGATGACGTAGCTGCCGGCCGGGTAGACCTGCCGCCCGATCGTGACCGGCGTCGAGGACCGCTGGACGCGCACCCCGTGGCGCAGCAGGAGGTCGACGAGCAGCGCCGCCGCCACCGGGTCGTGCTGGTCCGCGGAGACGACCCAGGAGTAGGGCGGCTCGGAGGTTCCCCGCCGGGTTGCCTCCGCGGCCATCTTGTAGACGTTGTGGAGGATGCTCTCGCGGTAGACGGAGCCGGATTCGAGGAAGCTGCGCGTGGCCACCAGCTCGTACTCGACGATGTCGCGCAGCCGCCACCAGCCGCCCGGCCAGGGGGACGGGAAGTTGGAGCGCCGGTCGTACTCCGGCAGTCCCTTGACGCCGCCGCGCAGCTCGCCGGCGTCGATGGAGATGGGCGTGGCGATGTTGGCGCTGGCGACCTCGGTGAGCAGTCCGGTGACGTTCTTCCACCAGGCGGTGTTGCGGGTGCCGCCCGGCCAGTAGCTGTCGAAGATCATGTTGCTGCCGACGCCGAGCTTGCCCGCCTCTTCCAGGCGCATGCTCATGCCGGTGCCGAGCACGTCGGCCATGCGGAAGATCAGCGAGTGGACCTCGGGAGCGAGCGGATCGGCCTGCGGGGGCACGAACATGCGCGGCCCGGTGGCGCCCATCTGGTGCTCGTCCAGGAAGATCTGGGGGAACCAGCGGTGATAGAGCACGCCGTTGACCGCCTGGCTCTCCTTCTGCGTGAGCATGTAGAAGTCGCGGTTGTTGTCGTGCCCCACGTAGTGGTGGTAGAGCCAGGGCATGGCGCCGCCCTCGAACGGGGTGCCCAGGTGCTTGTTGTACCAGTCGACCACGAGCACCTGGCCGTCGGGGTTGATCGACGGCATCAGGAGGAGGATGACGTCGTCGAGCCAGGCGAGCATCTTCGGATCGGTGGTGGTGGCCACGTCGTGGACGAACTCCATCGCCATCTGGGTGGACCCGACCTCGGTGGAGTGGATGGAGCAGGTGACGAGGGCGATGGTCTTGCCTTCGGCCACGAGCGCGCGGGCCTGCTCTTCGCTGAGGCCGCCGGGGTTGGCGAGCTGCCGGGCGATCTGCCGGTAGCGTTCGAGGTTGGCCTGGTTGGCCGCGGAGGTCAGGACCACGACCGGCATGTCGTTGCCGAGCGTGGACGTCCCGGCCGACTCGATGGACACCCGGTCCGAGGCGGCATCCACCAGACGGAGGTACTCGACGACCTTGGGCCAGGGAGCGAGCTTGCGGTCCGCGCCCACCTTGTGCCCGAGGAAGCTCTCGGGGGATTGGAGCTGGGCCGTCTGGGCGGTCAGCGGGAGGGTCAGAAGGACCAGGAGGACGGCGACGGCGGTGGCGAGTCGATGGGCGCGCATGGGGGCGAGTCTACCGCAGGCAACTCGCCCCCTGTCCCTTCTACCGCTTCCACCTCCACCCCTGATCCTCGGACGACAGAATCCACGCCACCGTCTTGCCGGGCTGAATCCCCTGCGCCTCGTTCCAGAAGTGCCGGTCGCGGAGGTTGCGGCTGGAGGTATCTCCCTCGGGCAGCGCCTGGACCTCTTCATGGATGCGGCGGAAGCGATCCACCCACTTGGCGCAGTTGGCCAGGCGCAGGTCCACCCAGCCGTCCCGCACCCAGCGCTCCAGCTTCTCGGGCGTGACCTCCTCGTTGTTGGCGTCGGGCGGGACGATCACATTGGGACCGCGCACGATCTCCCCCGACTCCAGCAGGATCGGGATGCCTACCGCGGCGATCCGGTTGGCCTCCTCGGCCTCTTCCAGGACGAAGCGGTTGAGCCGCTCGCAGACCTGCTCGGCCGTGGACTCCCGCACATCGCCCATGCACTGGTAGGCCGCGCGCAGGAGATGCGCCTCGAAGAGGAGCTTGGAGTTGCGGGGCGGACCGAGCAGCTCGAAGGCCACGCTGCGCACCCCGTTCTCCTTCTCCAGCGCGATCATCTTCTCGATCGCCCAGTGGCGCAGGATGCCCGCCCGGTACGTGGGACCGAGCACCGCGCTGTCCAGGGCGGCCACGATGTCGTATCCCGTGTTGCCGCCCTCGATCTCGAAGACGCTGTACTTGGCGATCTCTTCGGGAGTGACGAACTCCATCTGCTCGCCGCTCGTCACCGTGACGAACTCCTCCAGGCTGAACACGCCGTTCTCGCCCGTGTCCACGAACACGCTCTCGAACAGCTCGTCGCGCACCGTTGCCGCGCCGGGATCGTCGCTCGAAAACATGGCGCCGATCGGCCGCGGCCTGGCGTCCACCAGGTGAAGCGGCTTGCGGCGGCGCGAGATCGGACCGTAGCCGATCCGCTTCCAGGCGATGGCCGCCGCCGGCTTGATCTCCTTGACGATCGGTCCGCCGGGCGTGCGGGCCATGAGGAAGAGCAGCATCGAGTGCGCGCCGGCCATGGCCGTCTTCGAGAGCAGCGTGCGGCTCGGCTTCTCCTCCGAGTGCGTGTAGGGGATGTTCAGGCCCATGCCGCCGGTGCCGGTCGTGCCGATCTTGACGTAGACCCGGGTCCCGGCATCGAGCATGCCGTTGTACATGATCTGGATGTGCCGGATCAGCCGCGGCATGTAGAGCCCCTCGAGCAGCCCCTCCACCGCCTCCGTCGAAAGCTCCTCGCCGTCGAGCTCGGACAGCACGCGCTCGGCGGCGCGGAAGATGTCGCTGTAGGCGATGCCGGTGGCCGTATTGACCGCGTCGATCACCACGTCCGGCCTGGAGCGGTTGAGCAGGTCATAGAGGACGAAGCCCTTCAGGTCGTCGCCGACCAGCGGGCTGAGCTGGGCATGGATCTTCTCGCGGCGGGTCCCGCCCTGGAGCAGGCCGAAGATGTCTCCGGCCGAAGGGGTAAGAATCGTGCTGCCGGCCAGGGAAGCCAGCTCCTGGATCGCCTCCTCGGACTCCGCCATGTGGAGGCTGTGGATCTGGATCTCCGTCGGCCGCCGTTCGAGCAGCTCCCGGCACATGGCCAGGCCGACCATGCCGGCCCCTCCCAGGACAAGGATCTTCCGATTCTCGATATTCAAACCGATCTCCTTCGAGATGATGTAACCGGATCTGCTGGCGCGGACGAACCGCTGGCGGGAGATTCTATCCGGAGCGGGCGCACGGGGACAGGCCCGCGGAGGGCGGGATGAGAAAGAGCCCCGGGACAGTGTACACTCCCCGAGTTCTCCGCACCGGGGAACCCCTGCATCGGACTCGGAGGTCAGGCCATGGCCTTTCGCCGCTTTCGCCGCGTTCGCCGGTTTCGCCAGAAGCCGCTTTCGACGGCGGCCGCTCTCGCATTGCTTGCCCTTTCCCTGCCGGCCGCCGGCCAGGCCCAGGATCTCTCCGCCCGCAATCAGAACGATCAGATCGACCAGGCCGTCCAGAAGACCGCCCCCGAGATCGTCGAGATCCGGCACCGGCTCCACCAGAACCCCGAGCTGAGCAACCGCGAGACCAAGACGGCCGCCCTGGTCGCCGACTACCTGAAGAAGCTCGGCCTGGAAGTCCGGACCGGGATCGCCAAGACCGGCGTCGTCGGCATCCTCAAGGGCGGCAAGCCCGGGCCGGTCATCGCCGTCCGGGCCGACATCGACGCCCTGCCGGTCGCCGAGCAGACCGACTTCGCCTTCAAATCGACGAAGCGCGAGACCTTTTCCGGCCAGGAAGTCGGAGTGGCCCACGCCTGCGGGCACGACATCCACACCTCCGTGCAGCTCGGCGTGGCGTCGATCCTCAAAGGCATGCAGCAGGACCTCCCCGGCACCGTGGTCTTCGTCTTCCAGCCGGCCGAAGAGGGTCCGCCGGCCGGCGAGCGCGGCGGCGCGGAGCTGATGCTGGCCGAGGGCGTCTTCAACGACATCAAGCCCACCGCCATCTTCGCCCTGCACTCCTTTCCGGACCTGCCGGTGGGCCAGGTCGGCTACAACCCCGGTCCGACCATGGCGGCGGTGGACCAGTTCGTGGCCAAGATCAAGGGCAAGCAGTCGCACGGCGCCTACCCGCACCTGAGCGTCGACCCCATCGTCCTGGCGTCGCAGGCGGTGCTGGCCCTGCAGACCATCCGGTCGCGCAACCTGCCCGCGCTGGAGCCCAGCGTGATCACCGTCGGGATCTTCCGCGGCGGGGAGCGCTTCAACATCATCC
>JANOCF010000580.1:0-6902 GCA_031412055.1 Holophagales bacterium
TGGCCCAAGGGGAGGATGGCAAGGCGCTGGAGGCGTTTCGCGCGCTCTCCTTCCACGATCAGAGCTCGCTGCCTCCGGAAGCCTGCGCCAAGCTGGCGGACCTCGAAGGGACGCTCTCGCTGCTGGCCGTGGAGCGGCTGCCCGCCGATCTCGAGCGCGGACTGAAGAGCGGCGATCTCGGGCTGCTGCGCTCGGTGGCGGCCACGGGCTCCGGCCTCGGAGGAAGCCTTCCGGCCGAGCTGCAGGAGAGCTTCGGCAAGGCGCGGCGCCTGGTGGAGCTGCACCGTCTCGCCGAGGCCGACGCCGCCGAGGGCAGGCACGCGGCCGTGCTGGAGCGTTTTGGCGAGATGACATCCCTGGCCCCGAACCTCTCCGACCCGCTGGAGCTGCGCGAGAAGGCGGCGGCAGCGGTCGAAGGCGAAGCCGAAGCGCTGGCCCGGGAGGCGCGCTATGACGAGGCCGCCGCCCGCCTGGAGCCGCTCCAGCGCACGTGGTCCGGCCGCGAAGGGTTGGCGGCCCGCGTCCAGGGCTATCGCAAGTACAAGGCGGACGAGGCGCGGCAGAAAGAGATCCTCGCCACCATCCCCGCCTGGGAGCGCCGCAAGCGGCCGCACGAGGGTCTCGAGCTGCTGCGCGGCGTGGATCCGACCCCGCACCTGCGGCCGCAGATCGAGGCGGCCCGCAAGCGCCTGGAGCAGGGGCTCGCCCAGCTCGACGGCAAGCCGCCCGAGGTGACCCTCCGCGACGGCTACAGACTGGAGTATCCGCGGGCGCACACCGTCGAGCTGAGCTTCCGGGTGGAGGACGACTACGAGGTCCGCGACGTCAAGCTGATGATGCGGCTGCCCGGCGGCAGGATGCGGGAGACGCCCATGAACGAGGAGGAGGTGCGGTCCCGCGGCTCCTGGTCGATCGAGATCCCGTTCAGCATGCACCAGAACGGCACGGTGGAGCTTTACGTGGTGGCCACGGACCGCTCGGGGAACAAGGGGTACTTCGGGTCGCCGGACCAGCCGAAGAAGCTCACGCTGATCGGCAGCGACCGCGGGAATCGGATGTAGCTCTACATCCCTCGCGAACCGCCCAGGAGCGGCAGGGCGATGCCGGCGTCCGCCGACGCGGTCTTCTTCTTTCCTTCCACCTCGGGCTCGGGCTCGGCCTCGCCGGGGTTCCGGAACAGGTTCGATTCCAGGTTGTACTGACGGGTGTAGAGCGAGTGGTAGCGCCCTTCCAGGACGAGCAGCTCCTCGTGGCGCCCGCGCTCGATGATCTCCCCGTGCTCCAGCACCAGGATCATGTCGGCCCTCCGGATCGTCGAGAGCCGGTGGGCGATCACGAAGGTGGTGCGCCCGCGCATCAGCTCGGTCAGCCCCTCCTGGATGAGCGCTTCGCTCTCGCTGTCGAGCGAAGAGGTCGCCTCGTCGAGGATCAGGATGCGCGGATCGGCCAGGATGGCGCGGGCGATGGCCACGCGCTGGCGCTCGCCGCCGGAGAGCTTCACCCCGCGCTCGCCGACGACCGTGCTGTAGCCGTCGGGGAGCCGGCGCACGAACTCGTCGCAGCGGGCGATCCGCGCCGCCTGAATGACCTCCTCATCCGAGGCGTGGGGCCGGGCATAGGCGATGTTCTCCAGGACCGTGCCGTCGAAGAGGAAGTTGTCCTGGAAGACCACGCCCAGGTGTGAGCGGTAGTCGCGGAGGCGGAGCTCCGTCAGGTCCTGGCCGTCCACTAGAATCTTGCCCGAGACCGGCCGGTGGAAGGCGGCGATCAGGCCGATCAGGGTGCTCTTGCCCGAGCCGGACGAGCCCACCAGCGCGGTGGAGGTGCCGGGCCGGGCCGTGAAGGAGATGCCGCGCAGCACGGGAGTGCCGGGCTGGTACTCGAACCAGACATCCTGGAGCTCGATGCGTCCCTCCACCTGGCGGAGGGGACGGCGCGATGCGTCGCCCTCGTCCTCCGGCATCTCGTTGCGGATCTCCCGGATGCGCTCCAGGCCCGCGAACGCCTCGGTGAGCTGGCTGCCGATGCCGACCATCTGCATCACGGGAGCGACGAGCAGGCCCAGGTAGAGGGTGAAGGCGAAGAACGAGCCCACGGTCATGCGGCCGGACAGCACCTCGTTGGCCCCGACCGCCATCATGGCCACGCCGACGATGCCGAGGAGCAGGGTGGCGCCGGCGCCGATCATCGACAGGCTGGTGATGGTGCTCGCCACGTTGCGGAAGAGCCGGTGCGCTCCCTTGGCGAAGACCAGGTTCTCCCGCCTCTCGGCGCCGTAGGCCTTGACCACGCGCACGCCGGAGAACGACTCCGTCAGCCGGCCGGAGATCTCGGCGTTGATCTTGGAGCGCTCGCGGAACAGCGGCCGCAGGGTGCGGAACGCCCACGCCATGATGATCGTGAAGAGCGAGAGGACGGAGACGGCGATCAGGGTCAGCTTGAAGCTCAGGGAGAAGAGGATGCCCAGAGCCAGCACCGCCGTGACGGCGCCGCCGACCAGCTCCACCAGGCCCGTGCCCACGAGGTTGCGCACCCCTTCGGCATCGTTCATGACCCGGGAGAGCAGCGCGCCGGACTTGGTCTGCTCGAAATAGCCGACGGAGAGGCGGCCGACGTGGCGCTGGACCTCGCGGCGCATCTCGGTGATGGAGCGCTGGGCGGCCTTGCCTAGCACCTGGGCGAGGGAAAAGGAGGTGATCGCCTGGATCAGGGTGGCGGCTCCGGCAGCGAAGAGGAGCTGCGTGAGGAGCGCGCGGTCGCCCTGGCCGATGACCTTGTCCAGGAGGTCCTTGGTCGTCCAGGGGAGAACCAGGCCGGCCCCTCGGTTGATCAGCATCAGCCCCAGCCCGAGAAGCAGCCGCCCCTTGCGGGCGCGGACCAGGTCGGCCGCGTCTTTCAGCACGACCTTGAAGGTCAGCGGCTTCTTGGTCTTGGGCTTGCCGTCCTTGCCGGTCGTCTCGCCGGCCTCCTTGCCGGAGCGGCCCTGCTTGGAGGAGACGAAGCCTCCGAAGAGGCCGGGACGGCCGGGACGAGGGGCGGACGACGGGGTAGACGGCGGTGCGATGTTGGGCTCGGCCATAGCCAAGCCAGCATAGCACCCGCGATTCCTGGCGGCCCTGGAGATCGGCCGGGATCAGCGCCGGCGCCGAACCTCGATCCGGTCGTCCAGCTTGAGGTTGACCACCGTACCCTCGGGGATGGAGACCTCCTCGCCGGGAGTCCGCGAGGCAAGGATGGTTCCCGCGGCCGCGCCGATGATGGCGCCGATCACCGCGCCCCTGGAGCGGTCCTTCCGGTTGAGAATGCGCCCGAGCACGGCACCGCCGGCCGCCGAGCCGCCGATGGTGGCCGCGTCCTTGCCCGTCTGGCTGCGCCCCTGCTCCACAAAGGAGGCGTGGATCGGGACGGTGTTGCCGGACGGGAGCACCAGGTCGGTGAACTTCACCGCCAGTTTCGCCCGGCCGCCCACCTTGCGAGCCGCTACGGCCTCGGTGACCACCCCGATGACTTCGGAGCCCGCCGGGATGGCGACGCCGCCGCCCGTGGTGACGTCGTTGGCGATCCGGGCGCGGAAGATGTCCCCGGGCTCGCTGGATTCGCTGGAGACGCCTTCCAGGAACTGCGCCTCCATGACGGTCCCGGCCGGAACGCTCGAAGTCTCGGGCTCGGAACGCTCTGAACGCTCGGAACGTTCCTCGGTGCGCTCCGTCCGCTCGGTCCGATCTTCTTCGCGCCGGCGGGCTTCGCGCTCCTCGCGGAGCTCCTGCTCCTCCTGCTCCTCCTGCTCGCGATCACGGTCGGCGCGGCCGGAGCTCTCCGTGTCCCGAACCTCGACGTCGTCGACGTCGGCAACCTCGGTCTGTTCCGGCTCGGTCTCTTCCGGCTCAGCGGGGCGCTCGGCGGGCTTTTTCGCCTGCCGCTCGACAGGAGGAGCCGGCCGAGGCGCGCGGGCCTGGCGCTCCTCCCGCTCGCGGGGCTCGGGAGCGGCAACCTTCGGCTGACGCGGCTTGCTGGCCGGGCGCTCCGGCACCTGGGCTACGCGAGGCGACTCTTCCTGCTGGTTGAGCTCGCGGACACGCCGCTCGCGGGCATCCAGCTCGGCCTGGCGTTCGGCCAGCTGCCGCTCCCGCTCGTCGAGGGCAGGGTCGGCGCCGACATCGGCGCCGGCCTCGGGCTCGATCACCTCGATCCGCCGGGTCGGGACCTCGGGATCCCTGGCCGCCGTCTGGTCGCCGCTGTCAAAGGTGCCGTCTTCCTGCTCGGTTTCCCGCTCAATAGTGACCTGGTCCTGCTCTTCCTCCGCGCCACGCCCGCAGCCGAGGGTGGAAATCGAGAGCGTGAGGAGGAGGGCCAGGAAGAAGGGTCCGGGTTGAGTGAATCGCATGGTCGTACCTCCAGACCCGGTAACAGCAAGGCTGGTGCCACCCCGGTTGCCTGGGGGAAACGCGGCGAAGACACTCCCGGACCGTCCTCACCCGAGGACGACCGGCTTACTTCCGGCGCTTGGGATCGAACTGGATGACGCTGCCCGGACCGGTCGGCCGCGGGGTTTCCCGCGCCGGCTCGGGCACCGGCTCGGACGGGAGCAGGCCGCCGCTCTCGTCCGGGTCGAAGACGAGGAGCAGGTTGGCCGCTGGATCGCGGAACTCGGTGATGGCTTCGAAGGGGACCGTCAGCCGGTGGCGCGTGGCCGCGAAGCTGAGGGAGACGGAGAAGAAGTCCTCGTCCACCTCCAGGTCCCAGTACTGGTTCTGCAGGATGATACGGACCTCCTCCGGAAACTGGTCGCGGAGGAACGGCGGGATGCGGACTTCCGGGTCGTCGGTGCGGAAGGAGATGAAAAAGTGGTGCTCGCCCGGAAGACCATGATGAGCCACCTGCTCCATCACCCGCCGGACCATGTCGCGGAGTGCGTCCTGGAGGTATCCCGGGTAGTCGATGGAGTCCATGTCTTCCACAGGCGCGAGCATGCGCAGGCAGACAGGGGTTTGTCAACAGAAGCGCCCTACGGAGGCTCGACCGTGCCCGCCGGAGTCCACGGCCCGCAGCGCAGGATTCGCCACGCGGCCATGCCGGTCCCCTTGAAGGCGCCATGCTTGGCGATCGCCCCTTCCGCGTAGTGGCTGCAGGTCGGCGTGAACCGGCAGCGGACCCCCACGCTGCGGTTCACCTTCGAGAAGGTGGCCTGGTAGACGTCGATGGCCCCGATCAGCACCCTTGCCGAAAGCTGGGCCGAGGCCGGCCGCGACAGGTCGATCACCAGCAGGACCAGGAGCACCAGTCCTACGATCGCCGCCTTGCGCCTGCGAGTCACCACGGAAGAGTGCCGGTGGAGAGCCGGCCGAGCCAGAGGGCGCACAGGACGGCCACATGACCAAGCATCACCGGGGTCAGCCACGCGGGAGGCGTCGGCGAAGACCCGCGCAGAGCCGCGCGGCCCCAGGCGAGCCAGATCACGGCGATCTCGATCGCCAGCACCGGGGCGAGCGGATGCGCCGCCAGCGCGGCGCTCCACTGTCCCTTGGCCATGTGGGCGAAAGCGCGGGTCAGGCCGCATCCCGGGCAGGGCAGCCCCAGGACGCGGCGTGAGAAGCAGAAGGAGGTCTCCGGGCCGGAGCCGGGGACCCAGAGATGAAGGACGACCGCGGCGGCGAAACCGGCGAGACCCGCCAGAGCCCAGAGCCAGGCGCTCCGGCGGCGCCGGCGGGATTCCATCTCAACTCCCCGCGAGGGCGGAGAGCACCGCCAGGCCGCCCCCGACAAGGATCCAGAGCAGGCCGAAGACCAACATGACCGTGCCGATGATCCCCAGGATCACCGCCACCTGCGCCATCTGCGTACCCGCGGCGGGAGAACGCCCCTCCAGGATCGCCTTCTGTTCCTGTTTTGCCAGGTACCAGGCGATCGGAGAGAGGATGCCGCAGCAGGTCACGATTCCCAGGATCCCCAGCACCAGGGCGGTGATCGCCTGGCTGCTGGCCTTCTGGGACTGCGGTGATTCGCCGGGGATCATAGAGTCCTACCTCCTAGAAGCGGGTCGTGTAGTCGCTCAGGACGGGGATGTGCAGCCGCCCGCCGCCGACGCCCTTGATGATCGCAACGATGCGAACGACCAGGAAGACGATGCTGAGCGCGCTGTTCATCAGGCAGCCGGCGCAGCCCAGGTCCATCGCTGCCGTGGCAAAGGACAGCATCGACAGAGCAATCCAGATGAGGATCTCGGCGCCCGTGAGCAACAGACCGTTCCGGGCGTGCCACTGGACCTCGCGGTCGTCCTTCTCGACGAGAAACGGGATCAGGGCCAGAATCCACAGATAGGAGAGGACGATCATGATCGTCCGGTTGGGGCTCACGGCTCCCGTTCCGCCCGGCATCCCGGAGGATGGCGGTGGCGGAGGAGGCGGGTAGGACGGCGGAGGTGGAACGGTCGGCTCGCTCATCGAAGCCACTCCTTTTCGAAGGGTATATTCGGAGTCATGCAACCTTCAGTCTACACAACGCTGGAACCGGGAACAAGGACGCGGCTCGATCGCGCTTTCAGCGCAAACCCTTCAGGGCAAAAGACTCCCCCGAGTACGGGCTCATCCCACGCGCGCCCGCTCGGTCACCCGCTCGTAGATCGACCGGTACTGCCGGACGATGGTCTCCTGGCCGAAGACCTCCACGGCCCGCCGCCGGCCGGCATCGCCAAAAGCCTGGCGCATCGGCTCGTCGCCGAGCAGCTTCAGGGCCGACGCGGCCATGCCGTCGACATCGCCGACCGGGTGAAGGAAGCCGTTCTCCCCGTGGACCACCACCTCGCGCAGCCCGCCCACCGAGGTGGCGATGACCGGCACCTTGCAGCTCTGCGCCTCCCGGGCGGCGAGGCCGAACGACTCGCTCTCGGAAGGCAGGAGGAAGAG
>JANOCF010000581.1:0-2855 GCA_031412055.1 Holophagales bacterium
GGGCCGGCCCAGCGCCGCGGTGGTGAGCATCCGGCAGAGGTTCTTGTAGCCGGTCCGGTTTTCGACCAGCAGGGTCAGGCGGGCTCCGGAGGGGATGCCGAGCGGTCGCTTTTCTTTGTCTCTGCCATCCGGCTCGGGCACCAGTCCCAGGGGGCCGGTCCTGGCGGAGCGCTGAGCCTGCTCGACCAGTCCCGGACCCTCGTCGAGCACCACCTCGGCGCCGACCAGGGCGCGGACTCCGGCCTGCTTCGCGGCCTGGTAGAAGCGCGGCGCGCCGTAGACGCCGTTGGCGTCCACGAGGGCCACGGCCGGCAGTCCGACCTCGGCGGCCTGCTGGAGCAGGTCCTCGGGAAGGGAAGCGCCATTGAGGAACGAGAAGGCCGACGCGGTGTGCAACTCCACGTACGGAGAGGACGGCCCGGAGCGCCCAGGCTTGGAAGGGCTGTATGCCCGCTGCTTGACCCGCTCCTTTTTGGCACCCGGTGAGCTTTCCAGGGCTGGCAGGTCGTACCCGAAGTCACGGGGAGGAGGGCTGGACGTGCCCTCCTTCAGCCCGTCGAGATCGAGCCACTTGCCGACATCCCGTGCGGGTGGGGACGGCGGGCTGTCGTCGTCCTTCTTCTTCGCCACACCCTAGGCTAAGGCGTAATGAGGGCGTAAGTCAATCCTCACAGGGGGGGGACAGGGGGTGAGGCCGACCACGCCCGCCACTTGTTCAACGTCAATACGACGCCGGCGGGTCGCTGGCGGGGAAGGACTCGTCCGAAGCCTCTTCCACGGGGTCATCGTGGTTGATCCGCTGCTTCCTGGGTGGTTCTTGCGTCGTGTCCTTCCGGTCTTCTTCGGCCGGGGCGTGCGCGCGGTTCTCTTTGTCTTTGTCCGGGTCACTCATCGGGTGCACCTCCTGGGCAGACAGTCCGCAAGCGGTGTGCCAGTGCGACGCGGAAGCCCGCAGGCGGGTGTGCTGTCGGCGGTCGCGATGCCGGCCCGGGCTCTTCCCGTCCAGCATCACCTGCTCGCCACCCTGGCGTTGAAGATCCTGCTCGCCTTCGAGGGGGCCTGCCTGCTCGCGGCGGTGTGCGGGATGGCCCTGGCCCGCCGTGGCGGCTTCGCTCGCGGCTTCCGGGGTGCGGCGCTGGCCGCGGTGCTCGGGTTCGCCCTGTCGTGGCCGCCCTTCTCGGGCTGATCCCCCTGTTCCGGCGCGGCACGTGATTTGAGAACGGCACCGCGGCGGTACGCGCACTCCGAAGCGCTCGCCTTCCGGCTGCCCGAGCGGCCGGAGTGGGGAGAGCGCTAGGTGCGGGTGCTGAACACGGCGGAGCCGCTCCCCGAGAAGGGGGAGACGTTGTCCGCCGGTTCCGAAGTGCTGGTCGAGAGCCGGTCGCTTGTGCTGTTGCGCCGCGTAGACGCGGCGACGTGCAGCTAGCTTTCTTCCCAGGCCTTGCTAGGCCTTCTTTTCGGCACGGCCGGCGCGGTCGGCGCGGTACTCTACACGCCGCTTCTCGATCCAAGCCCAGGCCTCATCGACCGTGTCGACGAACATCACCGGCATCTTGTCGGCGCGGAACATGTTCGTGGCCGTGAGGATCAGCTTGGCGAAGATGCGGGCCTTGAGAGGGGCTTTGAGAACCACCGCGCCAGCGATGTCCAGCTTCTTCTGGATCTCCACCGCTTCCTTGCGGGTCGCGGGGCTGATGCTCTCGAGCTGGTCGATGTCGCAGAGGAAGAACAGGCCGTCGACCGTCTTGCCGATCTCGTAGTGCTGACGGTTGACCTCCTTCCCCTCTTCATCGTTCATTTCGCCCACGATCCTCAGATAGAAGGTATCCGGGGGGATGAAACGGTTGGTGTGCTTGCCGACCTGGCCTTCGCCGTTGGACGCTTCCTGAATCATGACTCAATTCCTCCAACACGCCTTGCGCACGGCTGCCGAAAGAGCTTGCCGGCAAGGTTTGAAATCTGCTCAAGGTTACTGTTGCGCAGAGTGTACGCGAGATTGTCCAATATGTCGATCCGTCTTGCTGGCGCGTTCTGTTACGGCATCAGCGATCACCGCGGAACACGCAGGTCACGGTGGTGCCCTTCTCCGGGCCGGTATCGAGATGGAAATCGGTCACCAGCTTCTTGACCGCCACGAGCCCCTTGCCCATGCCCCGCTGGGACTTGTAGGTTCCCGCCCAGATCTCCTCCAGCTTGCGCGGCTCGATGCCGGGGCCCTTGTCGCTGGCCACGATGTGGAGGCTCGCTCCGCGATCGTCTTCGGTCACCCGCAGCTCGACTGTCCCCTTGCCGGCGTAGAAGACGATGTTGCGGGCGAGCTCCGAGACCGCGGTCGCCACCTTGACGGCCGTGAACTTGGAGAGGCCGATGCGCACCGCCTCCGACCAGGCTTCCAGCCGGGCGGTGGCGATGTCCTTCTCCTGCTCCACGGCAAAGGTCTTCTTGGTGGACTTGGCGGCTGCCGGAGCTGAGGCTGCCGCGGATCCCGTCCCCGCTGCGCCGGTCCCCACCCCCCTGACACCCCCAGGACTCCCTGCACTCCCTCCATAGAGCGCACCCGTGTCGCCGAGCGCCCGCTCGCAGGCCGCCAGGAGCTCGGCGCTGTTGCCGCGGGCGAACAGGCGCAGCGAGCCCTCCAGCTCCTTGAGGATGGTCTGCCTCTCCGTGGCGCCGAGCTGGCTCACGGGAGTCCGGGCCAGCCCTCCCAGACGGTTGAAGATGCTCCGCTGAGTGATCGCGGAGATCGCCCCCGAAAGGACCGCGCCGACCGCATCCTCGACCGTTCTCACTACAGGAGCTCGAGCCTTTCGAGAGCGAGGTCCAGGTTGAGAGCGGTGCTCACCGAGTCGAGCTCG
>JANOCF010000582.1:0-8858 GCA_031412055.1 Holophagales bacterium
CGAAGGGGCGGTAGGAGATCTGCTGGAGGCGCTCCTCCAGCCGGGGCTCGTCCCAGCCTCTCGCATCCTCCTCCAGGATCTCGATCGTGCGGCCCGGGAAGATCCGCTGCCGGAGTCCCGCCGGGGTCTCCTGGAAGCTGAAACGCAGGGCCTCGTGGCGCTCGGCCAGCAGCTCGAAGGCCCGCCGCATGGCGGACGGATCGAGGTCCGGCCCGACCTCGACCGCCACCGCGATGTTGTAGGCCGCGCTCTCCGGCTGGAGCCGCTGCAGAAACCAGAGGGCGCGCTGGCCGTAGGAGAGCGGATATCCCTCGGCCGGCTCGCCGCCTTGCGCGAGCGGAATCCCCGGCGGCTCTTCCCGTTCGTCCTCGCCGGTGACCTGCTGCAGGACCGCATCCGCCAGTTGGCGGAGGCTCGTCCCGTCCAGGAGCTCCGCCAGGTCGATCGCGGCTCCGAGGTCCGCGCCCAGGGCGTGCTGCAGCTCGATGGCCGTCAGCGAGTCGAGGCCGAAGCCGGTGAGGGGCTGCTCGGGCTGAATGGCGGCAGCCGGCTGGCGGAGGATCCTGGCCAGCCGTTCGGCGAGATAGGATTCGAGCCAGGGCCGGCGGAGGTCGGGATCGAGCTCGCGCCAGCTCGCGGGGACCCCGCCGGACAGACCCGGTCCGGGATCCTCCTGCTCCTGGACGACGCTCCGGCCCAAGGCCGGGAGCTCTCCCGCGAGGTACAGCTGCCGGCAGGCGTGGCGCTGGACCTTGCCGCTCGAGGTTCTGGGGATGGCCCCGGGGGGAAGCACCACGACTTCGTAGGCCCGGACCTCGTGCTCCTCCGCGACGGCCTGCCGGATGGCGGAGGCGATGACGCCGGCCTCCGCTCGCGCGTTGCGCTCGGTCTCGTGGAGGACGACGAGGCGCTCCTCGCCGTCCCCGTCTACGGCGAAGGCCGCCCCGGCGCCTGGACGCAGCCCGGGGTGGCTGCGCTCGGCGGTCGCCTCGATATCCTGGGGATAGAGGTTCCTGCCGCGCAGGATGATGAGGTCTTTCAGGCGGCCGGTGACGAAGAGCTCGCCGTCTTGGAGGAAGCCGAGGTCGCCGGTGCGTAGAAAGGGCCCGTGGCCGTCCGGCGTGAAGGCACCGAACGTGCGCTCCGTCTCCACGGCGAGGTCCCAGTATCCCTGGGCGACGCTCGGCCCGGCGATCCAGATCTCGCCGACCTGGCCGGCAGCGCATGACACGGCAGTCCCGGGATCGACAACGAGCAGCTCCTGACCCGACCAGGGATGGCCGCAGCCGACCAGCGTGCGGCCGGGTACACCGGCCCGGCTCTCCTCCACCCCGCGGCCGCTCTCCAGCGCGGCTGCCGAGACCGTGCGCAGGAGCGGCGAGCGGTTGCGCGCGCCGCCGGTGACGAAGAGCGTCGCCTCCGCCAGGCCATAGCAGGGATAGAAGGCGCGGCGGTCGAAGCCGTGCGGCGCGAAGGTGGCGGCGAAGCGCTCCAGGGTCGCCGCCCGGACCGGCTCCGAGCCGTTGAAGGCGACGGTCCAGGCGCTGAGGTCCAGACCGTCGCGGTCCGCCGCGGCGATCCTGCTCGCGCACAGGTCATAGGCGAAGTTGGGGCCGCCGCTGGTGGTGGCGCGGTAGCGACTGATCGCCGCCAGCCAGCGCACCGGCCGCTGCAGGAACGCCACCGGCGACATGAGGACGCAGCGGCCGCCCACGAAAAGGGGCTGCAGGACGCTTCCGATGAGCCCCATGTCGTGGTAGAGGGGCAGCCAGCTCACGATCACCGACTCCTCCGACTGGCCGAAGGCGGTGCGGATCATTTCCTGGTTGTGGAGGAGGTTGCCATGGCTCACCATGACTCCCCGGGGTGCGGCGGTCGAGCCCGAGGTGTACTGAAGGAAGGCCAGGGTGTCCGGGCCGAGCAGCGGCGCCGTCCAGTCCTCCTCCATTCCCGCCGGGAGTTCGTCCGTCCGCTGCCACGCCACATCGCGCAGCTCGGGGATCTGGCTCGTGAGGCGCTCGGCTCGCTGCGCCAGGGCCCCGGTCGTCAACACCACCCGGGGCCGGGCGGCGCGCACGATCGAGCGCAGCCTCGGCTGTGCCTTGACCGACGAAGGAGGATAGGCCGGCACGGCGATGGTGCCGCTGTAGAGACAGCCGAAGAAGGCCGCGATGAAATCCAGCCCTGGCGGATAGAGCAGGAGCGCCCGCTCCTGATGCAGACCCATCCGCTGCAGCAGGCCGCCGATCGCGCGGGCCTTCCGGTCGAGCTCGCCACGGGTGAGGCGCGCCACCTCCTGCTCGCCGTCGGCGAGAAAGGTATACGCCTCGCCGTCAGGCCGCTCGGCCGCATTCCGGCGCGCGCACTCCACCAGAGACGGAGTCTGGAGATGGAGAGCAGTCTGACGCAATGGCAGCATACCTTCAAAAGTAGGCGATAATTATAGAATGAATACAGGATTTCTCACAACTCGTCGAAGCGCCGGAGCGAACCGCGATGGCGACGAAAACCAGGCCGAAGGGGCAGATCACGGCGCCCGGCCCAGCGGCACCCTTCTCCTGACGGCCAGCGAGGTCGCGGCCCTGCTCGACCTGCCCACGTGTATCGCTGCGGTGGAGAACGTCCTGCGCCAGCATGCTGCCGGCGAGACGGTGCCGCCGCGGGTACTGGGCCTGCCGGCGGTGACCGGCGGTCTCCACGTCAAAGCCGCCGGACTGCTGGGCTCCGAGTCCCGGCTCGCCGTGAAGCTGAACGCCAATTTCCCGGGCAACCCGGAGCGCTTCGGGCTGCCGACAATCCAGGGTGTGCTGGCGCTTTTCGACGGCACCTGCGGCCACCTCCTTGCGCTTCTCGATTCGATGACGATCACCGCCCTCCGCACCGCGGCCACGAGCGCTCTGGCCGCGCGGCATCTCGCTCGTCCCGACGCGGCCACCCTCACGGTCTGCGGCTGCGGCCGGCAGGGAGCAATGCACGTGCGCGCCCTTTGCGGCGTGCTGCCGATCGCGCGTGTCCAGCTCTGGGACCTCGATCCACGCCGCGCCGATCGCCTGGCGGCCGAGCTCGCGCCGGAGCTTCCCGATGTCGACGTTCGCCGGGCGCCGGACCTCGCCGCGGCAGTCGCCACCGCCGACGTCTGCGCCACCTGTACGCCGGCGCGCGCCTATTTCATCCGTCTCGAGGATGTACGTCCAGGGACGTTCGTCGCCGCAGTCGGTGCGGACGATCACGGCAAGCAGGAGCTCGATCCCCGGCTCGTCGCCAGCAGCATCCTGGTGGTCGATGCGCTTTCCCAGTGCGCCGAGCTAGGGGAGCTTCAGCACGCGATCGCCGCGGGCCTGATGACCGCCGAACAGGCCCATGCGGACCTTGCCGAAATCGTGGCCGGCTCACGGCCCGGGCGTTCCACGGCCGAGGAGATCACCATCTTCGATTCGACCGGCACCGCCCTCCAGGACCTCGCGGCGGCGATCGCCGTCGAGGCGCGAGCGCGAGCGGCGGGCGCCGGCCGGGTGATCGATCTCGGAGCTTGAGAGCCCCGATCCGACCGATACGGCGGACCGCGAAAGCCGATTGAGCTACGTGCTTGTTCTAGCGGGGAGTAGAAGTGGTGCAGCCAGGAGGAGTCGAACCCCCAACCTACAGATCCGTAGTCTGTCGCTCTATCCAGTTGAGCTATGGCTGCACGAGACAACTGCCGCGAAGGCCGTCGTGCGGAGGAGGGATTGTAAGGCAGGCTGTAGCGGAGCGCAACCCCTCTTTCGCTCTACTCGATGAGCCCCGTCATCGGCGACGAGGCCGAGGCGTAGAGCTTCCTGGGGATGCGGCCGGCGTGTGCGGCCAGCCAGCCGGCTTCCACCGCCAGCCTCATGGCCGTGGCCATGCGGACCGGGTCTCCGGCCTCCGCGATGGCCGTGTTCATCAGGACTCCGTGGACTCCCAGCTCCATGGCGAGGGCCGCGTCGCTGGCCGTACCCACGCCAGCATCCACGATCACCGGCACCCGCGACTGCTCCAGGATGATCCGCAGGTTCGCGGGGTTGCGGATGCCCATGCCCGAGCCGATCGGCGCTCCCAGCGGCATCACCGCCGCCGCTCCCAGATCCTCCAGCCGGCGGCAGATCACCGGGTCGTCGTTGGTGTACGGCAGGACGATGAAGCCCTCCTTGACCAGCGTCTCCGTGGCCTTCAGGAGCTCCACGTTGTCGGGAAAGAGGGTCTTCTTGTCCCCGATCACCTCCAGCTTCACCCAGTTCCAGCCGCCCAGCTCCCGGGCGAGGCGCGCCGTGCGGATCGCCTCGTCCGCGGTGTAGCAGCCGGCGGTGTTGGGCAGCAGCAGGTAGCGCTTCTGGTCGACGAAGTCGAGGAGCGAGCCCTTTCCGCGGTCGTCCAGGTTCACCCGCCGCAGGGCGACGGTCACCACCTCGGTGCCCGACGCCTCCAGGGCGGTCGCCATGGTCTCGAAATCCGGGTACTTGCCGGTCCCCAGGAACAGGCGGGACCGGAAGGTCCGGTCCGCGATGGTCAGCGGCTCCACGGCCGTCGCGGGGTGGACGGGACTGACTGGAGCGACAGGGGCGAGCGTGGTCATCAAAAAAGCCTCCAAAGTTTCCTGGATATCAGCAGGCGGTCTGGCCGCGCTCGACCGTAAAACGCTCCGGAGCGTCCACCCTGGGCAGACGGACCACGTGGATCGGACGCTCCGAAGTGATGCAGACGCAGTTCGGAGCCGGCGGCGCTTCCAGGACGTCGAGCACCAGCTCGTTGCCATTCCGGCTCGCCGAGCGGATCGTCACCCGCGACACGCAGGACTGGGTCTCCATGGCCGCCACGGCGACCATCTCCCGGGCAAAATCCACAGCCGGAGGCTCCTCGGCGAGCGCGCTGCCTTCCCGAAGCTTCGCCCACAGGGCTCGCCAGGCCGCCTCGTCGCGCACCACCTGCCGCACGGTCTCGCCGCCCTGGCCCGGGTTCGACTGCTGGACGATCGTCTGCAGCTCGATGGAGCCCTCCTGGGGACTGTTCCCGGCCTCGTTCCCAGGCACCGGACCCGAGCTGCCACAGCCCGCCACTCCCGCGAGCAGCAGTCCCATGGCAGCCCAGGCCCTCAGTGCTCCCGTCACGATACGAACTCGGCCAGCAGGACCGCCTCCTGCTCCTCGTAGGACGCGGCCGGCACCGGGCTCGGCGCCGTGGCGAGCCTCCGGTTCTTCTCGTCCACGAAGACCAGCGACGGCTTGTGGTCCCCGATCTCCTCGTTCTCGTAGACCGCGTAGGTCGCCAGGATCACGACGTCTCCCCGGCTCGCCTTGTGCGCGGCGGCGCCGTTGATCACGATCTCGCCCTTGCCCGGCGTGCCCGGGATGGCGTAGGTCGCGAAACGCTCGCCGTTGGTCACGTTGTAGATCTCGACCCGCTCGAAGTGCAGCAGGTCCGCCCCTTCCATCAGCAGCGGATCGATGGTGACCGATCCCTGGTAGTGGAGGTTGGCGTCCGTCACGGTCGCCCGGTGGATCTTGGACTTCAACAGGGTTCGTTGCATGGCGTCCTCTTCCCAAGTGGCGGCGGGCCTTCAGCCCTCAACCGCCAGTTGCAGGTTGTCGATCAGTCGCGTCCCCCCGACCCGCACGGCCAGGGGTAGCACCAGCCGGCCCTTCAACGTCTCGACCGGCTGGAAGGTCTCGGCGTCGACCACCTCGGCATATTCAACACGCGCGAGGGGCTCGGAATTCAACATCCGGGAAAGAATCCTTCTCACCTCGTCTCCCCGGCGCTCCCCGGCCGCAATCGCCGCCTCGGCGGCGCGCAGCGACCGGTTCAACACGGCCGCGGCCCGCCGCTCGTCGGAGGTCAGGTAGGCGTTGCGCGATGACATCGCCAGCCCGTCCTCCTCGCGGATCGTCGGAGCCGCCACGATCTCCACGGGGAAGTGCAGGTCCCGCACCAGCTTCCGCACCACGGCGAGCTGCTGGGCGTCCTTCTCGCCGAACACCGCCGCGTCCGGCTGCACCAGGTTGAACAGCAGCGCGACCACCGTGGCCACGCCGCGGAAATGCCCGGGACGGAAATGCCCTTCCAACCCCTCGGACGGGCTCCCGAGGTCCACGAACACCGTGTTCCCGGGCGGATACATCGTCTCCACCTCCGGCAGGAAGAGGAGATCGCAGCCGGCCTGCTCGAGCATGCCCGCGTCCCTCTCCGGCTGGCGGGGATAGCGGGTGAAGTCCTCGTTGGGGCCGAACTGGGTCGGATTCACGAACACGGAGGCCACGACGCGGTCTGCCCGTGCCTGGACACCACGGGCGAGCCCCACGAGCGACAGATGCCCCTCGTGCAGCGCGCCCATGGTCGGGACGAACCCGACGCGCTTCCCCTCCTTGCGCCACCGCCCGATCTCGCGGCGCAGCTCTTCGACGGCCCGGACCTGGATCATGGCC
This sequence comes from Holophagales bacterium, assembly GCA_031412055.1. GTDB lineage: Bacteria > Acidobacteriota > Thermoanaerobaculia > Multivoradales > UBA5704 > DATMER01. The sequence continues at coordinate 6,438 of JANOCF010000582.1, forward strand.
TAGCCGTAGACCTTGCCCACCGCCTCTTCGGCGGGACGGGTGACGCCGTAGCTCTCCTCGGGAGCCGGGAAGCGGCCGGTACGGACATCGTCCGCGAAACGGCCGATCGCCTCGCGCGAGGTCTTCCCCAGCTCGGCGTAGCGCCGGACGAAGCGCGGCGAGATCCGCTCCTCCAGCCCCAGCATGTCGTGGTAGACCAGCACCTGCCCGCCGCAGCCCAGGCCGGCGCCGATGCCGATGGTCGGGATCTCCAGCCGGTGGGTGATCTCGGCGGCCAGGTCGGCCGGAACGCATTCGAGGACCAGGGAGAAGGCTCCGGCCTCCTCCAGCTCCACGGCTGCCGCCAGAATGGCCTCCTTGGCCTTGTCGTCCCGGCCCTGGACCTTGAAGCCGCCCAGGCGGTGGACCGACTGCGGAGTGAGGCCCAGGTGGGCCATGACCGGAATCTCGGCTGCGGTAAGCGCAGCGACGACCTCGGGCCGGGCGCCTTCGATCTTGACCGCCTGCGCGCCCGACTCCTTGATGAAGCGGATCGCGCTGGCCACGGCCTGGCCGGTGCCCAGGTGGAAGGAGCCGTAGGGCATGTCGGCGACCAGCAGGGCGCGCTTGACGCCCCGCCGTACCGCCTTGGTGTGGTGGATCATCTCGTCCAGGGTCACCGACAGGGTGTCGGGATAGCCCAGGACCACCATGGCCAGCGAATCGCCCACCAGGATGATGTCGACCCCCGCCGCGTCGGCCGTGCGGCCCTGCGGACAGTCGTAGGCCGTGACCATGACGAGGGTCTCACCCCGGCGCGGTGCTGCCGCGACCCAGGGCACGGTGATGCTCTTGATCTCGCTCTTATCGCCCGCCATTTCGCAGACTCCTTTCGTTGAACCACAACGAAGTAAGCCTGCCGCTCGGAAGAGAACGGACTGACCGTGGCGGGCCTCGGTTTCACGGCTCGCAAGGTTTCCGCGAGGTAACTGTCCTCCTTCGGAGGATCAGGCCCTCGCCACCCGCGACCGCGCCAGAGGGTGGCGCTGTGCTCCGTCTCGGTCCCGCTTCAGCGGGATCCAAGCGGCTGGAAGTATTCGGTCCCCTTGATCGGCTTCGAGAGCCGGTTCAACAGCTCGTCGAAGTCTTCGGGCCGCTGGGGGAAGTTCAGATGCCTGGTGTCCACCACCAGCAGCGGCGACCGGTCGTAGTAATGATAGTAGTGATTGTAGGCGTCAATCAACTCTGCCAGGTAATCCTGCGAAATCGTCTTCTCTACATTGCGCGCCCGGCGCCGGATCCGCTCCATGCAGGTGTCGACGTCCGCGACCAGGTAGAGCACCACTTCGGGCACCGGAATCTGCGGCTCCAGCAGGGCATAGAGCTTGTCGAACAGCATCAGCTCGTCGTCCGACAGGTTCAGGTAGGCGAAGATCCGGTTCTTCCAGAAGGTGTAGTCGGACACCAGCAGCCGGTCGAACAGCTCCCGCTGCCCGACGTGCATGGCCTGCTGCTGCTTGTAGCGCGAGAGCAGGAAGTAGAGCTCGGTCTGGAAGGCGGCGCCCGGCCGGTCCTGGTAGAAATCGCCGAGGAAGGGGTTGTCCACGTCCTCGAGGATCTTGACCCCTTCGTAACGGCTGGTCAGCATCTCCACGAGGGTGGTTTTACCCACCCCGATGGGTCCGTCGACCGCCAGGTAGTGAAAACCGAGCTCGGGCTTCAACTCGCTGCCGTGAGGACGGGAGCCGGAGCGTTGATCGGGTTGTAGAGGGTGTCGCGCTCGACCGGCACGAAGCCCGCGTCGCGCACGATCCGCTCCAGCTCGGGGCGGCTGAGCTGCTGCGAGGTGCCGGCGCCGGCCATGTGGTAGATCTTCTCCTCGACCACCGTGCCGTCCAGGTCGTCGGCGCCGAAGCGCAGCGCCACCTGCGCCAGCTTGGGCGTGACCATCACCCAGTACGCCTTGATGTGCGGGATGTTGTCCAGCACCAGGCGGGAAGCCGCGATGTGGCGCAGGTCGTCCATCCCCGTGGTGTGGTACTTGAGCCCCATGTAGTTGTTCTCGGGGTGGTACGCCAGAGGGATGAAGGCGTTGAAGCCGCCGGTCTCGTCCTGCAGGTTGCGCAGCTGCATCAGATGGTCGACCTTGTGCTCCGGCCGCTCGACGTGGCCGTAGAGCATCGTGCAGTTGCTCTTGATGCCCATCTTGTGCGCCGCGCGGTGGACCTCGATCCACTCCTGCGCGTCGAGCTTGCCGTCGCAGATGATCTCGCGCACCTCGGGGTGGAAGATCTCGGCGCCGCCGCCCGGCAGCGATCCGAGGCCCGCGTCGCGCAGCCGCCGCAGGACCTCCTCGATGGAGATCTTCTCCAGCTTCGCGAACCAGCCGATCTCGATGGCCGTGAACGCCTTCAAGTGGGCGTTGGGGAAGCGCTCCTTGAG
>JANOCF010000583.1:0-4404 GCA_031412055.1 Holophagales bacterium
CGCCTCTTCGACCGCATCCTCGCCGACGAGAGCGCGGCGCTCCTCGCCGTCTGCCACACGTTCGGTGTGCTGTGCCGCTGGTCAGAGCTCGCCCGCCCTGTTCTGCGCGGCCCCGAAAAAGGGGGCAAGAGCACGGGTGTGCTCGAGAACGTGCTGGCCGCCGAGGCCGCCGGGCACCCCTGGTTCCAGCGGTTCGCCCGGAAGCTCGACGGCGGCAGGCTGCGCATCCTCGACAACCGGCTCTTCGACCTCATCCCCCGCTCCGGAGCGTTCCCGCCGGGGATGACGCCCATCGGCTGGGAGACCCTCGGCGTCGGCGGCCGGCAGGGGGACGCGATCACCATGATCGAGTTCGCCCGCGACCCGGGCGGGACGATGCCGCGCATCTTCGGCGTCAACCATCATCCCGAGATCCTGGACCGCGCGCGGCAGATGCACATCGTCGATCAGAGGCTCGAGCGCGGCGAGGTGAGCGCGGAGTGGGTGGTGGAACGCCGCGAGGCGCTGACCCGCACCTTCCCTGACGAGGACTCCGAGCAGCTCCTCGTTCAGACCTCGGAGTACACGCTGCTGGGACCGCTGCGCTTCCACCTCTGCCGCCAGGTGCGGCTGCGGATCGAGTCGCTCGGTTCCGCGGCGGGCCTGCACGAGGACCGGATCGCGAGCGTGCTGTCATGATTCCGAAGCCTCCGTTTGCCGCCGACCTCACGCTGGAGGCGGAAGTCGCCGCGTTCCGCGAGGTGCAGCCCCGCCTCCTGGAGGTCTGGGAAGCCCTCACCATGCGCGACGAGGAACCTCACACCTCGATCGTCGTGCCGTCCCTGACCCTCGATCAGAGCGAGCTCAGGAAGCTGGCCGGCGCGAGCTTCTACGAAGAGCGCCTGCTCTTCCTGCTGATCCGGCTGCGCAACCCGCGGGCGCGGGTGGTCTACGTGACCTCGCAGCCCGTGCATCCGATGATCCTGGACTACTACTTCCACCTCCTCGCCGGCATCCCCGCGAGCCATGCCCGGTCGCGCCTGACGCTGCTCTGCGCCCACGATGCCTCGCCGCGCTCGCTCACCGAGAAGATCCTGGAGCGCCCGCGCCTGATCGAGCGCATCCGGGAGGGCATCCAGGATCGATCGCGCGCCTACCTCACGGTCTTCAACTCGACGCCGCTCGAGCGCCGGCTCGCCGTCCTGCTCGGGGTTCCGCTCAACGGCGTCGATCCCGACCTCGTCCCTCTCGGCACCAAGACCGGCAGCCGCAGGCTCTTCCGCGCCGCGGGGGTGCCGCTGCCGGAAGGCTTCGAGGATCTCCACTCCCGGGCCGAGGTCGAAGAGGCGCTCGTCGAGCTGGCCGCGCGGCGGCCGGGGCTGAGGAAGGCCGTGATCAAGCTGAACGACAGCTTCTCCGGCGAAGGCAACGCCATCTTCCGCTATCCGCGCCATCCGGACGTGGCCAGCCGCGCCGCGGTGCGCGAGGCGCTGCACCACATCGAGCTCTCGGTGCCGGAGGAGACGGAAGAGGCCTACTTCGAGAAATACCGGCGCATGGGAGGGATCGTCGAGGAGTTCATCGACGGCGTGGACAAGTGCTCGCCGAGCGCGCAGCTCCGCATCAGCCCGCGCGGCGAGGTGCTGCCGATCTCGACCCACGACCAGATCCTCGGCGGCCCGAGCGACCAGGTCTTCCTCGGCTGCAGCTTCCCCGCCCGCGACGGCTACCGCCAGCGCGTCCTCGACGCCGCCGTCCGCATCGGCGAGGTCCTCGCCGCCCAGGGCGTGGTGAGCCGCTTCGCCATCGACTTCCTGCTCTGGCGCGATCAGCCGGAGGGCGACTGGAACATGGCGGCCCTGGAGATCAACCTGCGGATGGGAGGGACGACCCATCCGTACCTCGCCCTCCAGTTCCTCACCGGCGGCCAGCTCGACCGTGCCACCGGCCTCTTCTTCGCCCTCAGCGGCACGCCCAAGTACTACCGGGCGACGGACAATCTCCACTCCGAAGCCTACCGCGGCCTGCTCCCCGAAGACCTGATCGAGATCCTCACCGAGAACCGCCTCCACTACAGCCACGCCACGGGCTCCGGCGTCCTCTTCCACCTGATCGGAGCCGTCTCCGAGTTCGGCAAGCTCGGCCTGACCGCCATCGGCAACAGCCGAGAAGAGGCGGACGCGCTCTACTACAGGACCCTGGAAGTGCTGGACCGCGAGACGTCGTACGGACTCGTCCACGGCTAGACAACTTCGAGCTCCCGCCGTCAGCCGGTTCTGACCCGGGCCCGGCACGACCCGGGTCAGAACGGTTGTTGGGCAGCGGGGGGTCAGCGGACGTCGAACCGGTCGAGGTCCATGACCTTGCCCCAGGCGGCGGCGAAGTCGTCGACGAACTTGCGCTGCGCGTCGTCGCTGGCGTAGACCTCGGCGATGGCGCGGAGCTGGGAGTTGGTGCCGAAGACGAGGTCGACCGAGGTGGCGGTCCACTTCACCTCGCCGGTGGCCTGGTCGCTCCCCTCGTAGACGTGCTCCTCCCCGGACTCCTTCCACTCCGTGCCCGGCTCCAGCAGCTTCACGAAGAAGTCGTTGGTCAGCACACCCGGTCGGTCGGTGAAGACGCCGTGGCGGGTGCCGCCGGTGTTGGCGCCGAGCGCCCGCATGCCGGCGACCAGGACGGCCATCTCCGGGGCCGAGAGGGTGAGCAGGTTGGCCCGGTCGAGCAGCAGCGTCTCCGGCGGCAGCTTCTCGCCCGCGCGCACATAGTTGCGGAACCCGTCACCCCGCGGCTCGAGAACGGCGAAGGACTCGACGTCCGTCTGCTCCTGCGTGGCGTCGGTGCGGCCCGGCGTGAACGGCACTGTGACGTCGTGGCCGGCGTCCTTCGCCGCCTTCTCTACGCCGGCACAGCCGCCGAGCACGATCAGGTCGGCCAGCGAGACCTGCTTGCCGCCCGGCCGGGAGCCGTTGAGCTCCTGCCGGACCTGCTCGAGGGTCGCGAGCACCGTGGCCAGCCCGGCCGGGTCGTTGACCGTCCAGTCGCGCTGCGGGGCCAGCCGGATGCGGGCGCCGTTCGCGCCGCCGCGCATGTCGGTGCCGCGGAAGCTGGCGGCCGATGCCCACGCGGTGGACACCAGCTGCTGGACGGTCAGGCCGGAGCCGAGCAGCTTCTCCTTGAGCGAGGCGACGTCCGCCTCGTCGACCAGCTCGTGGCCTACGGCCGGAACGGGGTCCTGCCACGGCTGGGGCTCGGGGATCCAGGGGCCGAGATAGCGGGAGACCGGGCCCATGTCGCGGTGCAGCAGCTTGTACCAGGCCTTGGCAAAGGCGAGCGCGAACTCGTCGGGGTTCTCCAGGAAGCGGCGCGAGATCTTCTCGTACGCCGGGTCCGTGCGCAGCGCGAGGTCGGTCGTCAGCATGGTCGGGCGGTGCTTCTTCGACGGGTCGTGGGCGTCGGGGATGATCTCCGCGCCGTCCCTGGCCACCCACTGCTTGGCGCCCGCCGGGCTCTCCATGAGCTCCCACTCGTGGGCGAAGAGATTCTCGAAGAAGTTGTTGCTCCACTGCGTCGGCGTGGTGGTCCAGGTGACCTCGAGGCCGGAGGTGATGGTGTCCCTTCCCTTGCCGGTGCCATAGCTGTTCTTCCAGCCCAGCCCCATGCTGTGCATGGGGCAACCCTCGGGCTCGGGGCCGACGTGCTTGCCTGAGGCCGCGCCGTGGGTCTTGCCGAAGGAGTGGCCGCCGGCGATCAGCGCGACGGTCTCCTCGTCGTTCATCGCCATCCGGCGGAAGGTTTCGCGGATGTCGCGGGCGGCGGCCATCGGGTCGGGGTTGCCGCCGGGTCCCTCGGGGTTGACGTAGATCAGCCCCATCTGGACCGCGCCGAGCCGGTCGGCGAGCTCGCGCTCGCCGCTGTAGCGCTCGTCGCCGAGCCAGGCGTCCTCGGGGCCCCAGAAGATCTCCTCGGGCTCCCAGATGTCCTCGCGGCCGAAGCCGAAGCCGAAGGTCTTGAAGCCCATCGACTCCATGGCGCAGTTGCCGGCGAAGACCAGCAGGTCGGCCCACGAGACGCTCTGGCCGTACTTCTTCTTGACCGGCCAGAGCAGGCGGCGGGCCTTGTCGAGGTTGGCGTTGTCGGGCCAGCTGTTGAGCGGGGCGAAGCGCTGGGCGCCGTCACCGCCGCCGCCGCGGCCATCCTCGATGCGGTAGGTGCCGGCGGAGTGCCAGCTCATGCGGATGAACAGCGGGCCGTAGTGGCCGAAGTCGGCGGGCCACCAGTCCTGCGACGTCGTCATGACCTGGATGACGTCGCGCTTGAGCTCCTCGACGTCCAGGCCGGCGAAGGCCTCGGTGTAATCGAAGCTGTCGCCCATCGGGTTGCCCCGTGGGTGGTGCTGGTGCAGGACGTTGAGGTTGAGCTGGTTGG
>JANOCF010000584.1:0-4394 GCA_031412055.1 Holophagales bacterium
ACCCCTTTCCCGGTGATGGTGAAGACCCGTCCGGCCGAGGAGACTGAGGACGGCGACCGCCGCTGGGCCCTGCTGCTCCTGACCGTGACTCTCCTCCTCATGCTCTCCGTGATCGCCACCGGCTGGTTCCTGATCGGCGGCGACGAGGCGGGGAAGGGGAACAAGGCGGCAGCCGCGGCGACGACGTCCCGGATCGCGCCCGCTCTCACTGCTCCAGCCGCCGCTCCAACGCCCTGAGGCGGGTCGTAGATCTCAGGACGGCGCTCCGGACTCCAGGAAGAAGATCATTCTCCAGAGGCGGTCGATCTCGCCGCGTTCCACGACCTCGATGGGCTTGAGGCCGTCAAAGGCGGAGCTGGGCGTGACGAGCCAGCCCCGGATCGCCGCTGGCTGCACCACCTGTGACAGCGCATCCAGGAGACGCAGGATCTCGGCAATCCGGCGATCCGGCAAGGTGTCCGCGGGCGTGCTCTCCTGGCCGGCGACCCAGCGGGTCGAAAGCCCCAGGAGCCGCGCAAGCTCCGGCTGAGTCAGGCCTATGGCCTCTCGAACCTGTTTGAGGGTCCGGGAGACGCTCCCTTCAACCTTTCCGCTTCCGAGGTCGGTACGATGACTTCTCATGACGTCAGTGTAGCCGCGTACCCGGTCCTTGTCAAGAAAAAGTGCGTGCACAAATTCATCTTCAGCAGACCCGGATGCGACTGCCCGGCCTGAGCCGCTCGGGAAAGATCACGGCGTTACTTCCTCCCGGCGAGGCATGGGATGGGACCAGCAGCCCTTCGAGACCGGCCGCCCAGGCCGCTCTCCCGATTGCCTGGGACGTGGCCTCGTTGCCGTGATCCTGGAACACCCGCCAGTCCTCGCTGAGCGCCTGATCCAGCCAGCGGCCGAGAGGATGTCCGGGCGAGGGCTCCCGCAAGTCGAGCACACAGACGAGCTCGATTTCGATGGTACGGAAGAGGCGGGGCATGGAGCTGTGAAGAGGCCAGCCGTAGTAGCGGAACGTGGCCAGCGACTCGGACATGGCCGTCTCGGGCTCAAGGCTGGCGTACACGGTACGGAAGCTCCCCCGGGGATTCCACCGTCCGCCGGCACGGGCGCTTCCGGCGCCGGTCACCATGTCTCTCGTCCCAGCGTATTTGGGAGCCGCGGAGCGGAAGACTTCCCCCGCCCACGGGATGCCCTCCTCCACGGACCCGCGCATGACCGCGTCGATACTTCGGAACTCGGCATGAGGCTCGCTCTCCAAGGACACCTCCCGTTTCTCGCGGCACTCCGCGCATAAAAATTCACCTATAAGAAACGGAAAACGGGTCCGAAATGTCTTTCGATAAAGTTCTGCGGGTCTCTCATCTGGACCTTCCCACCCCGCGGCGGGTAGGATGCGGCCATTCTTTGGGAGGCTCACGCATGAAGCTCCGCATCCTCGCTCTGTCCGTCCTTGCCCTGCCCGCCCTGCTGCTGGCCCAGGGAGAGACCCCGAAGCCCGCGACGCAGACATCACCGGAAGTCGTCGTGCTCAAGGCGGCGCGGCTGTTCGACGGCAAGGGCGACACGGCCATCCGCAACGCCGTGGTGATCGTGGAAGGGGGGAAGATCAAGGCCGTGGGATCCGGACTGGCGACGCCTGCCGGCGCGCGGGTCATCGACCTGGGAGACGCCACCCTCCTGCCCGGGTTCATCGACGCTCACACCCACGTGACCCTCGAGTCGTCCGACAACTGGCTTCAGGACGCGATGGACGGACTCCGCCGGCCGGTCACCGAGGCCGCGATCCTCAGCACCCGGTTCGCCCGCAACACCCTGATGGCCGGCTTCACCACGGTGCGCGACGTGGGCTCGGGCGAGTACATCGATGTCGGCCTGCGCAATGCCATCGCCAGCGGAGCCGTGGCGGGACCGCGCATGCTGGTGGCCGTTCACAGCCTGGGAGCCCGGGGCGGCCACTGCGACTCGACCGGCTTTCCCAGGGGCACCTTTGGCGACGAGTCCGGCATCGAGCAGGGCATTGCCAGCGGGGCGGACCAGTTCCGCGACGCGGTCCGCATGCAGGTCAAGTACGGGGCCGATGTGATCAAGATCTGCGCCACGGGCGGCGTGCTCTCCCTGGCCGACGAGGTCGACACCCCTCAGCTCACCCAGCAGGAGATGGACGCCATCGTCGACGAGGCCCACCGGCTGCGCAAGAAGACCGCCGCCCACGCCCACGGCGCCGAAGGGGCCAAGGTGGCAATCCGCGCCGGCATCGACTCCATCGAGCACGGCTCCTTCCTGGATGACGAAGCGCTCCGCATGATGAAGGAGCGGGGCACCTATCTCGTCCCCACCCTGCTCGCCGGCGAGACTGTCACCTCGCCGAACCGGAAGTATCCGCCGGAGATCGCGGAGAAGGGACGGGCAGCCATGGCGCGGCGCTCCGAGACCTTCCGCAAGGCCCTGAAGGTGGGGGTAAAGATCGCTTTCGGCACCGATTCCGGCGTCAGCGTCCACGGCACCAACGCCCTGGAGTTCAAGCTGATGGTGGACCACGGCATGACCCCGGCCGCCGCCCTGCGCGCCGCCACCTCCGCGGCCTCCGACCTGCTGGGCATCGCGAAGACCGTAGGCACCCTGGAGCCCGGCAAGGAGGCCGACATCGTGGCCGTGCCCGGAGACGCCTTGGCGGACATCACCGCCACGGAGAGGGTCTCCTTCGTCATGAAGGGCGGCCGGATCTTCAAGCTGAACGGAGAGCCCACGGGCTTCTGATGAGAATCCACAAGGTCTACACCCGGACCGGCGACAAGGGCATGACCGACCTGGTCGGCGGGGACCGAGTTCCCAAGGACTCGCTGCGCATCGAGAGCTACGGCACGGTCGACGAGCTGCAGTCGGTGATCGGAATGCTGCGCGCCGCTCTCGCCGAGCCAGAGGCTGGCCGCGGGGCCGTCGAGAGCGCCGGAATCATTGCGCACCTTCATCGCATACAGCAGGACCTCTTCGATCTCGGGAGCACCCTCGCGACCCCTCCTCAGCACCTCGACCGGGTCAAGAGCCCCATCACCGCGGAGCGCATCGGCTGGCTGGAAGAGACCATGGACCTCTGGAACGAGGAGCTCCCACCGCTGCGCTCGTTCGTGCTTTCCGGCGGCGGCCGGTTCTCGGCGCTGGGCCACGTGGCCCGCACGGTCTGCCGGCGCTGCGAGCGGATCGTCCTGAGGCTGGCCCGGGAGGAGGAGGTGCCGGACGAAGTGCTCCGCTACCTCAACCGCCTCTCCGATTTTCTCTTCGTCCTGGCGCGTCACCTGGCGCGGGTGTTCGGCGAGGAAGAGCCCCTCTGGGAGACACCGTTAAGGAAGTGACGCCAATTTGCGGGGTGGTTGCTCTCGCGTCGTTTACACTTCAATCATGTCCGAAGAACAGGCCCGCTGGATGGCGGAGCTTCTGGCGACGTCGATTCAGGTCTCCGGGCTCTCCGAAGAGGAGCTCGAGGCGAAGCTCGGGTGGAGCTCCGGGTCGATGGGCCGTCTCCTGGAAGGGGATGATCTCGATCCCGAGCAGGTCCTGGAAGTCCTGGCCGAGCTCAACGGCGACTCCTCCTGGGAGCTCGGGCCGGACACCGAGTGGGACGAGAGGACCCAGGTGTCGACGGAGCTCATGGATCGATTCCGCCGCCTGGGCTACGAAGCTGCGGCGGCCGTGCCGAAGGAGCAGCAGTTGAGCATCCTGGAGCTGGAGAAGAGGGTGGAGGCGGTGCTGCGGGAGACCTTCGGGGAGGAGATCGGAGACGGAGGAGATGAGGAGGAAACGCCCGAGGACGCCTGACCTCTTTTGGGAGGCGTCCCCGGTTTCAGATCGCCGGCTTCGATTCGAGGCGCTTCAGGTAGCCCCGTACCGTTTGCAGCAGCGCGACCGAGTTGCGTTGCGCATCCAGCGACTCCTTGAGCAGCAGCAGCGCCGCCAGCGCCTCGCGGGCGACCCGGCGCGAGCGGAAGATCGCGATCATCTGCTCGACGAGCACGGCGGCCTCCCGGTTCTTGCCCTGCTCCAGCAGTACTGCGGAAAGGTCGAGCGAGACGAGGGCCACGTGATAGCCCAGGCCGACGCTCTTGAACTCCTCCTGCGCCTTGCGGAAAGCCTTCTCGGCCTGGTCAAGCTTGCCGAGCCCGGCGTAAATCTTGCCCTCAATCCAGTACATCTTGATCAGGTTCAGACGGTCGCCGGCCGCGAAGTAGGCCGGCCGGCTACGCCGCAGGAGGCGGTGCGCCTCGCGGAAGCGCCCGCACTCCGCCAGGAAGTTTACGAGGTTGTGAACGGCGGAGAGGACCAGCTTCGGATCGGTGAGCGGGTTGATCGTGGCCAGGCCGGCATACAGGATGTCGATCGCCCCTTCGGGATCGTTGTTGTAGCCGGTA
>JANOCF010000585.1:0-2431 GCA_031412055.1 Holophagales bacterium
GGCATCAGCGTGGCCGCCCTCATTACGCTTCATCAGCTCTATATCGTCGACGCCGGCTGCTCCGCCGAGCCGATGGTCCTCGGCTGGAGTCGCTTGGCGGGCTGTGGCTGCGCACCGGGAGTCTCCGACCGGACCTGCCTCGAAGACAGCGCCTGTCAGATCGAAGGATGCTGGAAGGAGAGCCAGGCCCGGCAGGTGACGCTCTCCATCTATTTTTCCTACCTGTTCATCCTGTGCGGGTTCGAGGTTCTGGTCGGGCTCCTGACCCTCCAGGAGAGCCGCGTGGTGCCCGTACGGCGCAAGCGGGGGACGGCGAGAAAGTCGCGCAAGAAGCCCGCACCGGCTGGCCCGGTGCCAGAAGGCGCCGGGCCGGCATCTCCTCCGTGAGAGGACCGGGCCCGGCTCAGGCGATCTCCTCCCGGGTTTCCTCCCGGGTATGGAGATCCTCCTCCTGCCATTCGACGTGGTAGACCGGGACGGCCTGGGCCTTGCCCTTGAGCGGCAGCGGCTCCAGCGCTTCGACACGCGGAGGATTGGCGAGCGCCCGGTGGAGCGACCCGGAGATGAGGATCTCCCCGGGTCCGGCCTCCGAGCACAGGCGCGCGGCCGTGTTCACGGCGTCGCCGATGACCGTGTACTCCAGCCGCCGGTCGCTGCCGATGTTGCCGGCGAAGACGTCGCCGACACTGATCCCGATGCCGACCGAAAGCGTGGTCCGCCCCTGAGCGCTCCACTCGTCGTTGAGCTGCTTCAGGGCCCGTTGCATGGCCATCGCCGCCCGGGTAGCGCGGTCCGAGTCGTCGTCGCGGGACAGCGGTGCGCCCCAGAGCGCCATCAGGGCGTCGCCGATGAACTTGTCGAGAGTGCCGCCGTGCTCGAAGACGATCTCCACCATCACGGTGAAGTACTCGGTCAGCAGGCTGGCGATCTCGTCCGGGCTCATGGCCTCGGAGAGCGACGTGAAGCCGCGGATGTCCGAGAAAAGCACCGTCACCCGCCGCTTGGAGCCGCCGAGCTGGACCGCCTCCTCCTGGTCGGCGATCTGCTGGGCCAGATCGGGGGCGAAGTAGCGCTGGAAGTTGGAGAGGACCACCGCCTCGCGCCGCGCCCGCTCGACCAGCCGGCTGTTCTCCAGGGACACGGCCGCCATGCCCGAGAAGGCGGTGAGGAACTCCAGATCCTCCTCGCTGAAGGAGTGGGTGGCGCCCAGGTTGTCCAGGTAGATGAGGCCGAGCAGCGAGCCGTGGCTTCCCAGGAGAGGAGCGCAGAGCGCGCTCTGCACCCGGTGGTGCAGGATGGTGCCGTCGCCGGCCAGGTCGACGGGCACGTTCTCCAGCAGGACCGCGACCCGCTCCTGCACGGCCTTGCGGGCGATGGCGCTGGGCACCCGCCAGTCTTCGCCTCCGGGTCCGCCCAGTCCGGCGATCTCGGCGATCTCGCCCGTATCTCCCGTATCTGTAGCGTTATCGATCCGCCGCCTGGAGATCCGGGGAAGCAGCTCCCCTTGACCGGAAGCCAGCAGGATCGCGACCCGGTCGACGCTCATGACCTGGAAGGTGAGGTCGACGATCTGCTCCAGCAGGCGGTCGACATCGGGCTGACCCGAGAGCTCCTTGGCGATATCGATGAGGAGCCCCAGCTTCATGTCCTGGCGGTCGGCGAGCGATTCGCCGCCGATACGCAGACGGGAGGTTCCCTGGGGAGTTTCGGAGAGCCGGGCCGCGATGTCCGCGGTCCCGCGCACGGGCATCTGGCGCAGGATGGTGGCATCGAGCGGCAGGTCGAGGTCGATCCCGGGCGTCAGGATCGCGGTGGGCTCTTCCTCCTGCACCTCGAAGAGGACCTTGCCGAAGGAGACGCGCGCGCCCGGCGGAGCCACCGCGTCAAAGATCCGCTCGCCATTGAGGAAGGTGCCGTTGGTGGAGGCGAGATCGCGCACGCGCAGGCCCGCGCCGCCGGTGATCTCGACCTCGGCATGCTGGCGGGAGACCGTGGGATCCTGGATCGACAGGTCACAGCCGACAGACCGGCCCACCATGAGGGGACGCCCGCCGACCGGGACGGATTTCTGTCCGTCGATGGAGACCAGCTTCCAGGGCACGTAAAGACCTCTCGCACGCGGTACGGTACTACAACGACTGGCGTACGGGATCGTGAAATATTACCGGGTTGAACCCGGGTTTTGAGATGTGCTACCCTTCGCGGGTCCGTTGGGGTGCCGCCCGGCACCCGCGGCATGTATCTAGTTGAAAACGTGGCGCATTCGTCTAGGGGTCCAGGACGCCGGCCTCTCACGCCGGTAACACGGGTTCGAATCCCGTATGCGCTACCAAACCCTCCTTAGCGGTCATTTCCGGGTCTAACATACTGAAAATCAAGGCAGTTACGGGGGTTCGAAGTGCCTCTCCAGGCGCCCTTCCGTCGAAGCTGA
>JANOCF010000586.1:0-1520 GCA_031412055.1 Holophagales bacterium
GACTCCGCGGCCACCTTCCGGGCGCTGGACGGCGCCGTGCCCTTCCCCGAGCTGGACGAAGCCTCGGTGAGGGCCTTCTTCGACCGCTCCGTGTGGATCGGCCTCATCGATCCTCCGGGGGCTTCGGCGATCGCGGCCGGGGATCTCCAGAACGTGGAGAACGTGGAGAGCGTGGAGGTGGACCGGTGAGACCGGTGAGCGGGCACAACCCGGGCTTCTTCCACAGCTTCGTCGAGGCGCAGCGGGCGCAAGGGCGGCTGATCGTACAGCCCCGCATGGGCTTCAGCTCGCGCGAGAAGATGCGGCGGGGGCTGGAGGCCGTGCGCGGCGTGGACGCCCCGACCATCGGCACCGTGACCCTCGACAGCTACACCCGGCAAGGGCAGTGGGAGAACGCCCGCGAGGCGGTTGAGGCCGGGCAGGAGCTCAACGGCTACCCCATCGTGACCTGGGGCGCGGAGCGCAACCACGAGCTGATCCGCGGCTTGCAGGGGCCGGACTTCCCCATCCAGGTGCGGCACGGCACGCCGCTGCCGGACCAGGTCTTCGGCGCGATCCTGGAGGCCGGCATCGACGCCACCGAGGGCGGACCCATGTCCTACTGCCTGCCCTATGGGCGGGTGCCGCTGGCCGGCTCCCTGGCCTCCTGGGCGCGCTGCACCCGGCACTTCTCCACGCTGGAGGAGACGGGCACGGTGCCGCACCTGGAGAGCTTCGGCGGCTGCATGCTCGGGCAGCTCTGCCCGCCGTCGCTCCTCGTGGCCATCACCCTGCTGGAGGGGCTGTACTTCCTCCGCTACGGCATGCGCAGCGTGTCGCTGAGCTACGCCCAGGGCTCCAACTCCGAGCAGGACCTTGGCGCGCTCATGGCGCTGCGCGACCTGGCCGCCGAGCGGCTCGCCGGGGCCGAGTGGCACGTCGTCGTCTACACCTTCATGGGCATGTTCCCCCGCACGCCGGAGGGTGCCCGTGCCCTGATCGAGGAGAGCGCGCGCGTGGCGGCCCGGGGCGGCGCGGAGCGGCTCATCGTCAAGACCGTGGCGGAGGCGCACCACATCGCCACGATCGAGGACAACGTGCAGGCCCTGACCTGGGCCGGCCAGGCCGCCCGCGAAGCTGGCGAAGCTAGCGATGATCTTGGAAATAGTGGCGGGGATTGGGACGCCTCGCGTATCTCCTGGCATCGGGAGATCGTCCTGGAGCAGGCCCGGTCCATCCTCGACGCGGTGCTCGGCCTGAACGCCTCCCTGGACCGCGCGATCCAGCTCGCGTTCCAGAAGGGCTATCTCGACGTGCCGTACTGCCTGCATCCGGACAATCGCAACCGTGCCACCTCGTGGGTCGACCACGACGGCAACATCTACTTGGCGGACCCCGGGAATATCCCGCTGCCCAGCCACCTTCACGACACCGTCTACCGCCGGCGCAAGGCCGTGACGTCCGAAGACCTGCGCCGGATGTTGTCGTTTAATTTGATGAAGTACGACGGGGACAAGGAATGCGGCGGCGAGCTCCTTTCG
>JANOCF010000587.1:0-3614 GCA_031412055.1 Holophagales bacterium
CCCGATGTAAGAAAACCTTTCGATCCGGCCGATCCCCTTAACGGCCGATCGACTGGCCCTCGCCGAGGACCAGGATCTCTTCCGCCATCAGACGGTCGCCGTTGTCGCGGACCTCGATCTCGACCAGGTCGCCGCGCTCGAGGTTCTCCGGCTTATACCGGCGCCCCTCGAACTCGACAATGGTCTGCGCGTCGTAGTACACCTCGACGATCCGGGTGCTGCTGCTGCCGCTGCCGCCAATGGTCCCGCCCGACGAGAAGTTGGAGCCGTTGCGCGAGGTCTCGAGCTCCAGGGTGCGGTCGCGGGTGTCCACCGAGCGCACAGTGCCTCGCAGCTCCGAGACCCGGACATCGTCGTTGTAGTTGTCGTTGTCGTAGTTGTCGTTGTCGTTGTCGTAAGTGCCCGTGCTGCCGGTACGGCTGGTCGCGTCGTACAGCACCTCGATCTCTTCGACCATCAGCCGGCCGCCCGACTGGCCGACATCGGCCAGGATCCGGTCGCCGGGCTCGATGTCCTGAGGACGGTAGGTCCGGCCCTGGTGCTGAACCACGGTGCGATCGTCGTAATAGAGGACGATCTCGTCCTCATTTCCGTTGCGCAGATTGTTGTTGTAGTCCTCGCGGTCCACGACGATGAACCGGTCGCGCGTGTCCACGCGCTCCACGGTGCCGCGCACGTTGTCGCCGACGTTCGAAGACGAGTAGTCGCCGTCCGTGCGGGTGCCGGTCCCGCTGCCACCGCCGAGAATGTCGCCCATGCCCGTCGATCCGCAGCCCGTGAGGAGGGCCGCAAAAGAGAGTGCTGTCAAAGTACTGGTCAATCGGGTCCTGCTCATGGTGTACCTCCTGGGTGTTTCACCCGCTCTATCACGCAGGGTTAACTATGCAGGACCCGTGCCGACCCTAAAACCGGCAACCAGGTTGCGCCTGGGAGGAAGAAGCGCCGGAAAGCAGGCGGGGGACGCCGGAGCGACCCCCGCCTCGACCTGTCCGCTCAGCGGCTAGTCGTCGTCTTCTTCATCTTCGTCGTCATCATCGTCATCGTCGTCGTGCCCATGCTTTTCGAACTCCAGGTCCGAGAAGAACAGGTCGAAGCTGAAGACGTCGGCGGCCGAGAAGAGCTCGTAGGTCGTCCCCGTCGCCGAGTGGTCGTCGTCCTCGGAGAGGTCGTCCTCACCCGGATCTGCGGCGCCGCCACCCTGCGTAATGCCGCTCAGGCCATCCGTGCGGGAGGTCGCGAAGTAGTCGATCTCGATGTCGCCGTCCTCGTCGAGCTCGACCGAGAAGTAGTTGGGAGAGGTGGTGCCGAACTCCGGCACGCTGACGAAGTGAATGGTGAGCTCGTCGTCATCGTCGTGCTCCGCGATGACGATTCCGCCGGCGGCGTTGAGATCGTCCCACCGGGGAGCGATCCGCGGCGGGCCGGCCAAGAACTCGGGCACGGTTTCGGAGAAGTCGGCGCTGCCCAACCCGAACGTCAGGTTGCCGTTCGAGTTGACGAAGACGTTGGTCCAGTTGGTGCCCTGGTACGGGAAGGTGAAGCCGTCGAAGGCTACCGGGGTGGAGGTGTCGTCGCCCGCCGCCACGACCGTGCCCTCGTACTTGTGGACCACGAGCACGTAGCGGCCGGTGCCTTCACCCGCGCCCGTGAACTCGAGGTCGGGATAGGTCGAGACCGCGATGGCGAGCTCGAGATCCTCGTTGGCCTGCAGCAGCAGCCGGGACAGCAGCCCGTCGCCGCCGTCGTCGTCAGCCGCCAGCAGGTCGCCCGTATTGGCGTCGAAGACGCCGATCACGGTGTCGAGGTTCCCGCGCACGGTTTCGATCGCAAGGATCTCGCCGGCGTCGATGTCGAACTCGAAGTAGTCCACATCGTTGCCTTCCGGCTCGATCTTGGTGAAGCTCCTGGTCTCCGCCGAGTCGAACGGCAGCTTGATCTTCCTGGCCTTGCTGATCGTGTTGTTGCTCTCGTACTTGTCGCTGTAGCTGGCCTTGGCGCTGTACTTCACCTGCCTGTTCGCCAGGTCGACCGGGTTCCCCGGGCCGAACAGCTCAAACACGGCCGGCTCGTCGTTGAGCGACTTGCGCCCGTTGTTCTGGGTCAGGTCGGAGGCCCGCTCAAAGCCGGAGGTGACGGCGCCGCCGCAGCTCACGCCCGCGAGGCCGTCCGTCGCCGTCAGGCTGCCATAGGTGACGTCCACGTGGTAGGACGACTTGTGCAGCACGATCGTGAAGGTGTTCGCGCCGGTCGCGAGGTACTCCGGCACGTTCTGATAGGTGACGGTGAAGGTGTTCGAGGTCTGATTGAAGAAGACCGTCCCGCCGGCATCGTTGTTGAGGTCGTCCCACAGGCCCGCGATCCGCGGCGGCCCCGCCAGGAACTCGACGATCGACTCGCTGAAGTCCGCGCTCGGAACGCCGAAGGTCAGGCTGCCGTTGGCGTTGACGAAGACCGAGTCGAAGGACTGGTTGCAGATCTTGAACGGGAACGGCAGGAAGAGCTGCGCCGAGCCGTCGTCGCCCACGGGCAGCGGAGCGCCGGCAGACGGGGTGTTGAAGATGACGTTGATGTTGCTCACCGTAGCTCCGGCCGCGGCGGCAACCGGGGTGAACGCCGTCGGGACGTCGGTCGAGCCGTTGTTGGACTCGGCAGCTCCGTTGTAGAACTCCTCGGGTCCGGGCAGGGGGAAGAGCGGCGGCGTGCTGAAGCCGCCGGCCAGGATCTCGTCGACGAAAATCGCGTAGCTCGCGCCCGGAGTCAGGCCGCGCAGGGTGTAGAGCCCCACGAACGGCTGCCCGTCCGCATAGCTGACGGCGAGGTCGCTCGAAATCGACGACACCGCGTCGACGTACGGATTGGCGACGTTGCGGGCGATCACGTTGACGCCCGTCAGCTTCGTGGTGCCGTTGGGTGCCAGGATGTTGCCGGTGATTCTGCCGGTTGTGGCGAAGAACGTCGGCGCCGGATAGAGCGTCGACAGCATCGCGATGTCGTCCTTGTGCGGCGTCGAGGTGCCGGCCGCCGGACCGAAGTAGAACGGGTACATCGTCTCGATCAGGCCGGCGAGCGGCGGGATCGGGAACGTGTCGTTCGGCGTCGGGCCGCTGTTGTCGCCGAGCAGGATCTGACCGTTGACCACGGTGTGGCCGAGGTTCTGGTAGTGGCCGAACTCGTGGACGATGACGTCGAGAGCCTCGGCGGCATCGCCGAAGGCAGGCCCGTTCAGGAACGAGAGGCCTTCCGTGATCGTGCAGGCCGCCGTGTTGCCCCACTCGGGGCCGGCGAAGCCGAGGACGCCGGAGCCGGGTCCGAAGAGCAGGTCGAAGATCTCGCCGGTATCGTCGAACACGATCGCGGAAAGACCGTCGGGCGCGGGCGCGTTGAAGTACGGTTCGAAGTTGTCGATCGTCACGTCCTCCGGCAGCAGGCCGGCGTTGACGTAGGTCGTCGAAGCGGTGGGAATGGCGCCCCAGGCCGCGAAGGCATCGCCGACCAGCGCGACCGCCGCGGCATTGCTGAGCGGACCGAGGTCACCCTGGTCCGGGTTGTATGGAATGTTGATGCCGCCGTTGGGCCAGAGAAACGGCTGGCCTTGCTGGCAGTTGGCGAGCGGA
>JANOCF010000588.1:0-1902 GCA_031412055.1 Holophagales bacterium
CTCCCGCATGCGGGGAGTGCGCAGGGTTCAGCCCGAGAACAGGTTCCGCCTCCAGTCCGACTCGGGTCCCACCTGGATCGGCGCCCCCGGCATCTGGAACGGCACCCAGACGGGCGGCCTGCCCGGCACCAAGGGCGAAGGGGTGGTGATCGGCATCGTGGACAGCGGCATCAACCTGGACCACCCCTCGTTCGCCGACGTCGGCGGCGACGGCTACAACCACACCAATCCGCGGGGAGCCGGCAACTACGTAGGGTGGTGCAACTCCTCGAACCCCGACTATGACCCCGCGCTCGTCTGCAACGACAAGCTGATCGGCGTGTGGAACTTCAGCTACTGGACCGACACTCCGGAGGATGGCAACGGTCATGGCACCCAGCTCGCCAGCGTGGCGGCGGGCAACTTCACCAACGCCCAGCTGACCGGAAGCCTCGTGCGGACGATCTCCGGAGCCGCACCCCATGCCAACCTCATCGCCTACGCGGCCTGCGACGACGGCGGCTACTGCTACACCTCCGACGTGGTCGCGGCGATCGACCAGGCGGTCGCGGACGGGGTGGACGTGCTCAACGTCTCCTTCGCCGGCAACTCCTCCGATCCTTGGACGGACCCGGTAGCGCTGGCCCTGCTGAGCGCGCGGGAGGCGGGTGCGTTCGTGGCTTCGGCGGCCGGCAACAACGGGACCTACTACTACGACGGGAGCATCTCGTCGCCGGCCTCCTCCCCCTGGGTGCTCGCGGTCGGTGCGTCGACGCACGACCGCCGGTTCACCAGCTCCTTCACCGGCCTGAGCGGCGGCGGCACGCCGCCGCCTACCGTCTTCGGTCTCTCCTGGACCACCGCTGTCGCTTCGGCTTCCGTCGTCAAGGCTGGCGGCACCGGAAACTGTGGCTCCTCGTACCCCGCCGGGACGTTCACGGGCAAGATCGTGGCCTGCAATGTCTCCTACTATGACAACGGCCAGTCACAAGTGAACGTCGTCAAGGCCGCGGGCGGCCTGGGCGTGGTGCTGGTGAACAGCTACACCTATTCGGACATCCAGTTCCCACAGACCTATAGTCTTCCGACCGTCCGCCTGGTGGACGATGCGAGTACCAACACCTTCCTGTCCTGGCTGGGCTCCGGCTCGGGGCACACGGGACGGATCAATGCGACGGTTGCAGAGACCAGCGCGAGCTACCCGGATGTGGTGCCCACGTTCAGCAGCCGCGGACCCGGGACGGTGGGAGACGTCCTCCGCCCCGATCTCGTGGCGCCAGGAGTCGATATCCTCGCCGCGTCCGCTGATGAGTACGGCGATTACGAGGTCTCTTACGGAACATCGCTTTCGAGCGCTCTCGCGGCGGGCGGAGCGGCCCTGCTGATCGACCTCCATCCCGGCTGGACGCCCGCCGAGGTGCAGTCCGCCATGATGACCACGGCCAAGGCGAGCGGGCTGCGCGACCAGAGCGGAAATCCGCTGGCGAGCCCGCTCGCGATCGGGAGCGGGCGGCTGGACCTGGGGGCCGCCGCGAAGGCCGGCCTGGTGCTCGACGAGACCGCCGCCGACTTCGAGGCCGCGAACCCCGCTCTTGCCGGCCTGCCCCAGACCCTCAACCTGGCCGGCTTCGCCGACGACAAGTGCGTGCTGGGCTGCTCCTGGACGCGCACGGTGCGCAACCCGCTCTCCGTCACCACAACCTGGATGGTGAGCTCGCTCGGCACCCCGGCCGGCACCACCGCCACGATCACACCGTTCTCCTTCACCCTGGCGCCGGGCGCCACGCAGACGATCCAGGTCCACCTCGACGGCCCCCCGAGCCAGTATGGCTGGTCGACCGGATCGCTGACCCTGACCGAGACCGGCAGCCTGGCGCCGCCGGTCCGGCTGCCCATCGCCACGCGCTGGCTGCCGCAGTACGG
>JANOCF010000589.1:0-6512 GCA_031412055.1 Holophagales bacterium
CTTCGGCCAGCGCGCCGAGTACGAAGGCCAGATTGTCGCCGCGCTGGACGAGGCGTACGACTTCACCCGGAGCCAGATTGGCGAGACGCGTGAGTCGCCGGTGGACGTCATCCTCTACACCCGGGAGGAGGAGTTCTATGCCCACCGCGGGCGCCACCCGATGGCGATGCATTACACGGTCGGCGCCAATCGCGACGGAACGCTGACCGGCGTCGA
Source organism: Holophagales bacterium (assembly GCA_031412055.1). Taxonomy (GTDB): domain Bacteria; phylum Acidobacteriota; class Thermoanaerobaculia; order Multivoradales; family UBA5704; genus DATMER01. Next base: position 217 of record JANOCF010000589.1, read on the forward strand.
GTCGACGCACCATCTTGGGTGGGGGCGCCCTCTCCGGCGCGCCAGCGCGGGGGAGGGTCGGGGAGGGGTCTTCTCCGGAGGAGTGCTACCATCCTCCCGTGCCGCTCTTCGACGTGGTCGTGCCTGCCCGTGACGAAGAATCCACGGTCGGCGACGTGGTGAAAGCGGCTTCGGCCGCCCGCGGAGTCGGCCGGGTCGTCGTCGTGGACGACGGCTCCTCCGACGCCACCGCCAGCATCGCCCGCCAAGCCGGAGCGACAGTAATCCTGGGCGGCGGCGAGGGCAAGGGGCGCGCCCTCGACCTCGGAGTCGGCGCGACCACCGCCCCCGTCCTGGTCTTCTTCGACGCCGACATCCGCAACGTCTCCCCCGAGCACTTCGAAGCCCTGGCCGCTCCTGTTCTCCAGGAGGGTGAAGACGGCGCCTGGCTCTCGCTCGGACTGCTCGACTACGGGCCTCTGAAGAACCCCTTGTTCCTCCGGCTCCCCCCGATCACCGGGCTGCGGGCGCTCCGGCGGGAGGTCTTCGAGGCCATCGAGCCGGAACGGCGGAGCGGCTTCCGCATCGAGATCATGATCAACGAGGTGGTGGCCCGGCGACGGCTGCCCAGCACCATCCGGGTCCTGCCCGGACTGCGGCACCGCTCCAAGGTCGACAAGGTCGGCTTCCGGTCGGCGCTACCCTCCTACCTCGCCATGACCGGCGAGCTCCTGGGATGCCTGCGCACCGTCCCCCTGTGGACCTATTGGACCTATCTCCGAAGCCTCCGCGTTCTTCGACCCCTTCCACCCCTGCCACCCCTGGAGGCTGGCCCCGTCCCGGTCTCCTCATCCGCTCCTTCACGAGCCACGTAGATACAGACATGAGACAAGTTACACCGCTGCTCATCGCCATGACCCTGCTCGCCGGCTCCGTTTCCGCGGCCGAGCCGGACTACAAGACCTGGCAGGATCTGCTGTCCAAGCACTACAACCCGGCCAAGGGCATGGACTACAAGGCACTCAAGGCCGACAAGGCGACCCTCGACAAGCTGCGCCAGCAGATGGCCGCGGTCGACGCCGCCTCCCTGTCCAAGCCCGAGCAGCTCGCCTACTGGATCAACCTCTACAACATCAACGTGGTCGGCATCGTCGCCGACAGGTACCCGGTCGAGTCCATCCGCGACATCTCCACCGATCCGATCGTCCGGCTCAATGTGTTCAAGAAGCCGTCGGTCAAGGTCAAAGGCGGGACGATGTCCCTGGACGCGATCGAAAACGAGAAGATCCGGGAGGGGTACAAGGACCCGCGCATTCACTTCGCCATCAACTGCGCGGCCGAGAGCTGCCCTCCCATCCGGTCCGAGCCCTACGTCGGAGCCCGCGTCGACCAGCAGCTCGACGACCAGACGCGCAAGTTCCTCAACGGGCCGAACGGCGTCCGCCTCGAAGACGACGGAAAGGAACTGATCTTGCACGTCACCAAGGTCATGGACTGGTTCAAGAAAGACTTCGAGTCCTGGGGCGGCGGCTCGGTGGCCTTTCTCCGGAAGTACCTGCCCGCGGACAAGCAGAAACGGATCGACGCCGCCAAGGGCAAGGTAAAACTGGAGTACGATGACTACAGTTGGAAGTTGAACGACACGTCCCGGTAGACCCGCTCGGCCCGGCAGGAGATTCTCGGATGATAGGACAGGCGTTCTCGTTGAGGCAGGTCTGGGATCTGTTCCAGGATCCGGTCACGACGGAGAAGCGCCGGATCCTCACCGACCGCTGGGAAGAGCTCGCCCCCGAGGTCCGCAGCCCGGGCCAGGGGCTCGGCCAGAAGGCTACGGGGTGCGGCGCGACCGTGGGCATCCAGCCGCGCTGCGACTTCTCGTGCACCGGCTGCTACCTGGGTGCCGAAGCCAACCGCATCCCCGCCCTCCCGACCTCCGCGATCCTCCGGCAGCTCGACGAGCTCCGTACCTGGCTCGGACCCAAGAGCAACGTCCAGATCACCGACGGCGAGGTCACCCTGCGGCCCGCGGAGGAGCTGGTCGAGATCCTCCGCCATGCCCGCTCCATCGGGGTCGTCCCCATGGTGATGACCCACGGCGACAACTTCCGCCGGCAGCCCGGCCTCCTGGAGCGCCTGATGGTGGAAGGGGGGCTCACCGAGGTCTCCATCCACGTGGACATCACCCAGCGCGGGCGCGATGGCTACCCCGTCCCGAAGTCCGAGGACGAGCTGACGCCCCTGCGCGAAGAGTTCGCCGCCATGGTCCGCGAGGCCCGCCGACGCACCGGCCGGCCGCTGCGCGCCGCCATGACACTCACGGTCACCCGCCAGAACCTGCCCCAGATCCCGGGCGTGGTGCGCTGGCTGATCGACAACCGCGACGCCTTCGGCCTGGTCAGCTTCCAGCCGCTCGCCCAGGTGGGGCGGACGCGCAAGAACCTCGAAGGGGTGACCGCCGCCGAGCTCTGGGACGAGGTCGGCAAGGCCACCGCCGAGCTGGGTCTGCCGATCCAGGGTACCGGTCCCATGCACTTCGGCCACCCGGACTGCACCCGCTTCGTGCCCGTGCTCGCCTTGCAGCGACCCGGCGGGCCGCCCCGGCTGCTTCAGTTCATCCGGGACAACGAGGAGGACGTCGCGATCATGCGCGAGTTCTTCGAGCGCGGCCTGGGCGGGATCGCCTTCCGGGATGACCGCATGCTGGAGAAGATCGCTCGCGGGGCCGGCGTTGTGCGCAGGGCTCCGGGCTGGTTCCTGGGCCGGGTACGGCGCTGGGCCGCGACCCGGGTCCGCGAGGAGGTCGGGACCTCTCTCGGCCGTCTCCTCCTCGACGGCCTCCGCGGCCGGGTGCGGGTGGATGGCTTCACCCTGACCAGCCATCACTTCATGAGCCCCGAGGAGTTGAAGACCGATGTCGGCAAGGAGCGGCTGGACGCCTGCGTGTTCCGCCTCCCTTACAAGGGGGAGATGGTGCCCATGTGCCGGATGAACGCCGACGGCGTGCGCGAGCAGTTCTACGCCGGTATCGTGGAAGGCGCCGTGGAAATCAACCAGGTTCACTGACCTGGTCAGCGAGCCGCCGCCAGAGCGCCCGGGCGTCGAAGCCCCGTACGAGACGCACCGGCCGCCCACCTTTCCCGAACTCGATCCAAAGGTTCCGGTGAACCCGGGCCGTGGTCTCCTCCACCTCGACCAGGGAGGGATCGATGGCGTACAGGGCCGCCGGCAGATCGTAGACCGGGAAGGTGGACGACCCGCGCAGGAGGCGCGACCGCGTCAACCAGCGGGCGGACTGCCGGCACAGGTACTCGCCCAACGCTCCTCGCAGCTCTCTTAGCTCCCGCTTCCCCACCTGCATGGCGCGAGCTACGTCCAGCGGCACGATGGTCAGAGGGATGGACGAGCTGAACACGGCCCGGGCCGCCGGTCGGTCGTGGGTCAGGTTGAACTCGTGCGGCCACCAGGGAGGGAAGCGTCCCGGGGAGCTGGTGTTGCTCCCGACCAGGATCACCTCGGAGATGCTCCGGCCGAGGAGAGCGGCCACGTTGGTGAGCGGTCCCAGGGCCACGATCCGGAGCGGGTCTTTTAGCCGGACGCGGTCGATCCGGTCCTGTACGTCGCCGGCCTGAATACCCCGGAAGTAGGGACCGGCGAAGCCGCAGAGCTTGCCCAGGGTGCGGTTGTTGCGGTCGGCCTTGGCTTCCGAGGTGTTGCCGCCGACGCTGGCCAGGCCCGCGACAGGCACCCCGCTGCGCAGGAGAGCGGCCACGGCCAGGCCATCGTCGACGTCCCCCATCGCGGAGCCCATGGCGTTGTCGCTGTCGATCAAAAGCATGAAACCCCCTCCCCTGCCCTCCCCCGCTTCGCGGGAGAGGGAGCCGGTCCTGGGACGCTCTATATAATCACCGACTATGTCTAACCTGCGGCGGCTTGGGCTCGTCTTCGCGCTGATCCTCCTGGCCGGATGCTTCGATCCGCCGGTCAAGGAGACGCTGCGTCTCCGGTTCTATCCCAATGGCCTGGCCTCCGTCTCCAACACGGTGGAGCTCGACCTCCTGGCTGCGGACGGCAAGAACCCGGCGCTGACGCGCCGCATGACCGACCTCCGGAGGGAGCTGCTCGCCGGGCTGGACCCCTGGGCGCAGCGCTTCGAGGAGATCGAGCCCGTGTCCGAGCGCCTCTCCTGGGAGAAGCGGGTGGGGCTGCTCTACTCGGCTCGCCGGTCGGCCCTGATCCAGGATCCCGCTTCGCTGCGGGACCTCTTTTCGCACACGGCGCTCTCGGTCTCCTACACGGTCGGCGAGGACGGTCTGGCCGAGCTGGTCATCGCCCCCGGAGTCCCCTCCCAGGCCACGCGGCGCCAGCGCAAGGACGTGGAGCGCGCGCTGAACGAGTGGTCCGGCCACGTGGCCGAGTACCTGTCGGCCACCGGAGATCTCTACGCCTGGCTGGAGGACAACCCCAGCCGCGCCCAACCGTGCCTGGCCCAGCTCTTCAGCGATCTGATCGAGGAGCCCAGCGCAGAGGAAGAGGTCTCTCCCGAGGAGCGCCAGCGGATCGACCGGGTGCAGGCGGCCATGGAGAAGGTCCTCGACGTCCTGGTGATCCCCGAGGGGCAAGACCGGTCCATGGACGAGCTGTCGCACCTGGTCTACGACCCCTTCCCGGCGCCGCTGACCGTTCAGCTCCCCGACGCGCCACTGGAGGTGGAAGGCTTCGAGCCCTCGGGCCAGGAGGACAAGGTCTGGAAGGTGGACAACCCCGGCCTCTGGTCGGCGCTGCGGTCGCTGGAAGGGCGGTGGATCTCGCCGGACCTCGTGCAGATCTACGTCGATCACAAGGGCCCGAAAGCCAAGGGCCTGGACCTCGGAGCCCTGCTGGACCTGCCCCGCACCTACACCCCTCCCCTGCCGAACCGCCTGGAGGTGAAACGGGCGATCGAGGAGCGTATGAAGCCGTCAGCGTCTCTCTACCGGGCGGTCTGGCAGGGGCTCCCAAAAGAAGAGGCCGACGAAGCCGAGTTCTCCTGGGAGGAGAACTGAATGGCCTGGTTCTGGCTGATCGTCGCCGGTCTCCTGGAGATCGTCTGGGCCGTGACCCTCAAGCGGACGGAGGGCTTCACCAAGCTCGGCCCCAGCCTGCTGACCCTGGCCGCCATGGTGGCCAGCTTCTGGCTGCTCAGCCAGTCGATGCGGACCCTCCCCACGGGCACGGCTTACGCCGTCTGGGTGGGCATCGGAGCGGCCGGCACCGCCCTGATCGGCATCCTCTTCCTCGGGGAGCCCCGGACGGCCTTCCGTCTGGTGTCGCTGGCGTTGATTCTGCTGGGCGTGATCGGGCTGCGGCTGGCGGAGGGGCGGTAGGGGCGAACCTGGCTACGAGAGCTGGGCACCAGTTCCAGCGAATCCAGGAACCGCGAACTTTCCCCAATTCACGGTTCCCTGAGATTGATTCGCGGTTATTCGCGGTTCGCGGACGTTCCGACCCGGCCATTTCGCGGTTTTTCGCGGTCCCGGAGTGATTCGCTTCAAGAAGCGAACCGCGAACTTCCTCCGATTCGCGACTCACTGCCAGAAGTTCGCGGTTGTTCGCGGTTAACTAGAGACTCAACCAGATCATTTCGCGGTTGTTCGCAGTCCCAGAGAGGCTCGCTTCAAGGCTAGAGCCGCGAAATGAAAGGAGTTCGCGACCTCTCTGGAGGAGCGGATCGTCCATCGCGATGAATTCACAGCATCCGGAGAGAAGTTCGCGGCTTTCCCGGGAGGAAAAGCCGCGAATCAGCGGCAGTTCGCGGTTCCCCAGCTCCTCTACAGCTCGTCCAACCCGCCGCAGTACGTCCCGGCCGGGTTGTGGTACGTCCGGATCTCCCCGGTCTGCCGGTCCGTCAGCTCCAGCGTGTACTCCAGGTTGCTCATCGCCCCCCAGAGCACCAGGATGCGGTCATCGTCGGCATTGAGCACCTTGACCAGCAGCTCGATGTTGGACGCGTCGGTAAAGGAGAAGCTTCCGGTCACCTTGGAGAGCGCCTTGCCCTTGCCGGTGCCCGTGGCGCCGTTGAACTGGTTGCGCCAGGTCACCCGGGCGCTGAAGCGGCCGTTCAGCAGGCAGAGCCCGTCCGCGGGCTTGCAGGTGCTCTTGCCCTTGGCCGGCTCGAAGACCGAATCCAGCGAGGCCTCCTCGGCGATCCCCTTCCCCGGCCTGGAAAGCACGATCGGATCAGTACCCAGCCATGCGGGGGCCGTGGCCTCGTCATGCCCATGGCCATCCGAGACCCCGATCTCGGCCACGCCGCCGCAGTTGTTGGGGCCGTTGCGGTG
>JANOCF010000590.1:0-1974 GCA_031412055.1 Holophagales bacterium
CTCCGCGGCTTCCAGTGCTATTTCCAGCCCTATTTCCAGAATACCGTCCGCGACCAGCCGGGCGACCACCGTGCGCAGGGCGCCCTCGCCGAGCATCTGCGGCATGTAGGCCGGCAGCGGCCCGGGTTGGCGCAGGGTGAAGAAGAGCAGCGCGGTCTCCCGGTCCACCGACTTGACCCCGAGCGCGGGCGAGCCCGGCCGTGGACGGAGGATGCCGTAGAAGTCGGGGTCCTTGCGCAGCGCGGCGAGCGCCTCCCGCTCTGCTGGCGCCAGGCGGTCGAACAGCACCAGCTCGAAAGCGGGATTGGCGCGGAAGACGCGGGAGAGGGCTTCAGGAGACAGCATGGAGGAGATGGGCGGCCGGCGTTACCTCAAGGGTCAGGGCGACGCCGGTCGATCCAATCATGCGTGCGCCAGAACCTCGGTACGGAGCTGCTGCCGCAGGGTCGACAGGCCGTCCAGGGGCGACATCTCGCGCCTTCCGGTCGGTTTCGACGGATCCGGGCACTGCGGCTTGCTGGGGTCGGGACATTGGGGTTTGCTGGGGTCCGGGCAATTGCTGTGGCCCTGGCACGGCGGCTTGCTGGGATCGGGACAGGACGCGGACAGGACGTCCACCATCAAATCGGAGACGCGAAAGGTCACGTTCCACCTCCTTGGACATCGTGGGTTCGGGCGGACTATATCGCCAACCGGCCGGCCGTTCAATCGCGTTCAATCGAGGGTCAGCATCCAGACGTCCCCTTCCTCCGTCCGCCGCACCAGGAAGAGATTGCGATCGTCCCGGCTCGCGCTCACGAACCGGAAGATGGACTGCCCAGGAGGTGCCAGCACCTCGCGCGCCCGCTCCTCCCGCAGGTCGTAGTGATAGACCTTCCCCCCGTCGAGGAAGAGGAGCGCCGGAGACCGGTGCAGCCAGAACGCGGTGTGGCCGTGGTCGGTGAGCCGCCGGAAGCGGCCGGTCTCCAGCGAGTAGAGGACGATCCCCGGCTGCGGCACCTGGTCCTTGCGCGTGACGAAGCCGGCCAGCCAGCGGCCGTCGGAGGACCAGGAGGTGGCCCCGAAGGACCCGCCTGCGCGGTCCATTCCGGCAAGCGGTCTGGGCACCCGCTCGGCCAGCGGCCGGGTGAGGTCCACCAGCGCCATGCCCTGCGCACCCAGGTTGCACGCGATCGTCTTCCCGTCCGGCGACCACAGGGGGTAGGCCGGCGACTCGCCCGTGGTCCGCGTGAGCTGCTCCAGGCGGCTGCCGTCCGGCAGGACCGACCACAGTTCGTAGCGCCCGCTCCGGTCCGAGTAGAAGAGGATGCTCCGGCCGTCCGGCGACCAGCGCGGGATGCGGTCGCGGTGCGCGTCGCGCGTGAGCTGGAGCAGGTCAGAGCCGTCCGGGCGCATGACGAAGAGGTCCTCCTGCGGCCCCAGGGTGTCGAAGACCAGCCAGTCCCCGTCCGGCGAGGCGTTGGCCGACCGTACCGCCTTGGTCCCTTCCAGGATGGGTGCGGGGATGCCCCCGGGCGCGAGCGTCGCGGGATCGAACGGCACCGACTCCAGGTTGTTCCGCCGGTCGTCGGTCGCGTAGGCGATCCGCCGGCCGTCGCGGGAGAGGCTGAGGAAACGGATCGATTGCGACGAGGAGGTGACCGGCTCGGGAGCCCCCTTCACCTTCCCGGACGCCGGATCGAGGCCGATCCGCCACAGGTTCAGGCTGCCGCTGCGGTCGCTGATGAAGTAGAGGCCGGAGCCGTCCGGCGACCAGACCGGGTTCCAGTTGAGGAACGTGTCGTGAATCACCGCCACGGGCTCTCCGCCCTCGGCGGGAATCGTCCACACGCTCCGCTCCGCGCCCTCCGAGGCGAGCCCCCAGTAGGCGATCCGCCGCCCGTCCGGAGACCAGCTCGGCTGGACCGCGTCGCCCCGGGCCACGAGCTTCCGGTCGTTGCTGGCCACGTCGACACGCCAGATCTGGCTGCTGGA
>JANOCF010000591.1:0-4294 GCA_031412055.1 Holophagales bacterium
GCGGCCGAGCTGCGCCTCAACCCGATGGACCTCCTGCTCAAGAACCTGGGCATCCTGGGCACCATGTCCAAGGTCTACGCCGAGGAGCTGGAGATCGCCGACCGCCTGATGGGCTGGCGCCAGCGGTGGCATCCTCGCGGAAAAAGCGGTGGAGAGGGCGGCGGCAAGGGTCCGGTCAAGCGCGGCATGGGCCTGTCTCTCCACACGTGGGGCGGCCGCGGCCATCGCAGCAACTGCGACGTCACGATCCACCCCGACGGCACGGCCGAGGCGAAGATGTCCACCCAGGACCTCGGCACCGGCACCCGCACGGTGATCGCCATCGTCGTGGCCGAGACCCTCGGCCTGCCTCTCGAAGCGGTCCGGGTGCACATCGGCGACAGCCGGCTCCCGACCTCGGGCGGCTCCGGCGGCAGCACCACGGTGGGCGGTATCAGCTCGGCGTCACGCCGGGCAGGCCAGAACCTCCTGGCCCAGATCTTCGCGAAGGCTGCGCCCCGCCTGGAGACCACGCCCGACCAGCTCGAAGCCGTGGACGGGAAGATCCGCGTCAAGGGGAGCCCGGACCGGGCGCTGACCTGGCGGCAGGCTCTCGGGACCAACCCGCTCACGGCGAGCGGCGCCAATCCCGACCCTGCCGGCGGACCCGAGCTGACCAACAGCGGCGCCGGCGGCGTCCAGATGGCCGAGGTCACGGTCGACGAGGAGACCGGCGTCGTCAAGGTCGAGAAGATGGTCGCGGTCCAGGACTGCGGCCTGGTCATCGACCTGAAGACGGCCGAGAGCCAGGTCTACGGCGCCCTGATCATGGGCGTCTCCTACGCCCTGTCTGAAGAGAAGGTCATCGACCCGGTGACCGGCAGGATGCTCAACGTCGACTTCGAGTCCTACAAGCTGGCCGGCATCGGCGACGTGGGCGAACTGGTCGTCCACATGATGACCGGACCGGGTTACGACGAGCGCGGAGTCATCGGCCTGGGTGAGCCGCCCGTGATCTCGCCCGGCGCCGCCATCGCCAACGCGGTGGCCAACGCTCTCGGGGTGCGGGTCCCGTACCTGCCGCTCACCCCGCAACGGGTGGTGGACGCTCTGGAGGCTGCCAAAGCCGGGGGGACCGCCTGATGCGCGCCTTTGAGTACGCGAGCCCGACTACCCGCGAGCAGGCGCTGCGCCTCCTCGGCTCCCCGGGAAGCGCCCCGCTGGCCGGAGGAAGCGACCTCCTTGCTCTCATGAAAGACGAGGTCGAGACGCCGTCCCGGCTGGTCAATCTCAAGGACGTCCGCGACCTGCGGGGCATCCACTACGATCCCAAGACCGGGTTCCGGATCGGCGCCCTGGCCACCCTGGACGATCTGGCCTCGGACTCGGCGCTCAAGTTCGACTACCCGGTGCTGGCCAGCGCGTTCGAACGGGTTGCCGGGCCGCAGATCCGCAACGTGGCGACCCTCGGAGGGAACCTCTGCCAGCGGCCGAGGTGCTGGTACTTCCGCAACGGCTTCGGTCTCCTGCCTATGCAGAACGGCCGCTCGATGGTGGCCGACGGGGACAATCGCTACCATGCCATCCTGGGCAACGAGGGTGCGGCCCAGTTCGTCACGCCCTCGACGGTCGCGCCGCTGCTCATCGCGCTGGGAGCCCAGATCTGGATCTCCGGTCCAGGCGGGGAGCGAACGCTGGACCTGGAGCGCTTCTTCCGCGTGCCGCAGAAGGAAGGAGAGCGCGAGCACGACCTGGCTCCCGGGGAGATCGTGACCGGGATCACGGTGCCGCCTCCGGGCGGGCGGAGGATGGCGAGCTACGAGGTGCGCCAGCGGGAGACCCTGGACTGGTCGCTCGCCACCGCCTCCGTGGTGCTGGAGATGGAGGGTGCCACGGTGACCCGCGCCCGTGTCGTGCTGGGCCAGGTGGCACCGGTCCCCTGGGTGGCCAAAGAGGTGGAGCAGCTTCTGCAGGGTAAGGAGATCCATCCGGCCCTCGCCGCCACCGCGAGCGAGATGGCGGTGCGGGAGTCGAGGCCGCTGTCGCGGAACAAGTACAAGATCCAGCTCGCGCGGGTGGCGGTCAAGAGAGCCCTGCTTATTGCCGCCGGGATGGCGGCCGGATTGGAGGTCTGAGCATGGAACCGACCGCTGGAGCGCCCGGAGCGAACGGCCTGCGCAGTCCCGTCAAGGGCTGCTGCTCCAACCTGCGCTGGAAGGGAATGTTCATCGACGTCGAGCCCGACCCGACGATCCCCAACACCCGGGACGGCCTGTACTGGTGCAGCCAGACCATGACCTGCCTGGGTCCGGACAGCCGGGTCGCCGACGAAGAGAGCTGCTGCGAAGGCCGGAGATGCCACGAGCCCTGGTAAGCTGGCTCGCCTGGAGGTGAAGGATTTCATGTTGCGAAAACTGTCTCTCCTGCTGATCCTGTCCCTGGTTGCACCGGCTCTGGCCGGAGCCCAGGAGGCCACGGACCCCTTCCAGGCCAACAAGGCCCTGGTCCGGCGCTACATCGAAGACATCCTGTCGGGGAACCGGGTGGAGAAGCTGGAGGAGTACCTCACGCCGAACTTCATCGACCACACCCCCGGAGCGGAGACCGGGGAGTCTGGCCCGGACGTGATCCGGGGCGCCCAGAAGCGCATCCGCTCCCTCTTCGCTACGGTCGAGTACCAGATTGAGGACCTCGTGGCCGAGGGGGACAAGGTGGTCGCGCGCTATACCGTCCGAGCGGCCACCAAGGAAGTGGAAGGCACACCCCCGCAGCGGGTCGAGATCACCGGCATGACGATCTACCGGATCGTCGGCAGCAAGATCCGCGAGACCTGGATCATCAACGACCAGGTGGAGCTGTATCGCCAACTCGGCTTCACCCTCCAGCCGCCGGAGAGCAAGACTCCGGCTCCAGCCTCGCCCGCCTCGGACCAGCCCGCCGGAAGGCGCTGAGATCCGGGGCGGCAGTTCCGCCTTTCAATGCAATCTGGCTGTCCTGGAGTAACGGCAAGGGTCCGGAGATTACGGGTCCTGTGGGTGGATGTGAGCACTTAGTCGGTCAGATTTGAAATTCGGGCACGCTTTTGAGGGAAAAGTGCCACCTTCTAGGTGACGGCCCCTTCGTGGCCATGGTGGCAGCGCGGGTGGCTCGTCCCGGAGGAGACACCATGTCTCGAAACCTGCGTTTGATTGCTATCGCCCTCGTTTTTGTTCTTGGCACGACCACAGCCGTCCAGGCCTTTCCCCTGAGCCCCCGTCCCGGGGTCGCCGAGGAAAGGGTGGATCTGTTCGGAGCTCTTCTGGGCTGGCTCACCACGCTGGTCACTCCGTCCGGCCCGGGCATCACCTCGATCTGGGAGCAGGAGGGCAGCAGCATGGACCCCAACGGACTCCCGCGCCCCAACGCAGGCAGCACGCCCACGACGGACGAAGGGAGCCAGATGGACCCGAACGGATAGCGGCCATGTAGGCTCCGGGCGCCGGTCTCTCGGCCGGCGCTCCATCTTTTTTCGCTCCGCTTGTCCTCTTTTACCCCCCCAGCGGCAACTATTAATCTGGAGACGTTTCTTGAACGTATGGATTGAGACGACCGGCGACCCCTGCAACCCAGCCCTGGAGCGGCTTCGGCCTGTTCTGGGGGCGATCTTCGAGGCTTACGGGGTCTCCCCGGAGCGGGCTCGCCAGATCGTTGTGGGCAGTTGTCGGATCCTGCTGAGCAAGTGGCCGGAGATCCCGGATCCGCACCTCTGGCTGCTCAGGACCATCATCGAGCGTTGCCAAACCCTGCGAGAGGAGAGGGCCTTTGAAGATCCACCCGAATAGATTGTTGTTAGAGGAGATGTTGCTGTCCCTGGGAGAGGAGCACCGGGTGATCCTTGACCACCTGGTCCAGTGCGAAAACTGCCGCCGGAGCATTCAGGAACTGCGGCTGCGCAAGATGAAGCCTCCCGGAAAGATTCTGGGCTGGCCGACCGATCCCTACCAGGAAGCGCTGAACCGGAGCGTACCCGAGATGGACTCGATGACACGTGCCCTGAGCAAGGAGCGGGCACAGGCTCCAGCTCTCTTCGTCGAACTGATGGGATATCCCTTAACTCAGCGGGACCTTCTCCTGCGGAACGACCTACGGTACCAGACCTGGGGTCTCTTCGAGCTACTGGTCGAGAGGGCCCTGGAGATGGCCACCCGGGACTCGGTCTACGCCGAGGAACTGGGGCTGCTGGCGTTGCGCTTGGCTGACCACCTCGATCCGCTCGTCTATGAGCCCGAACTGGTGGCCGATCTGCGCGGGCGGACCTGGGCGCACATCGGAAATG
>JANOCF010000592.1:0-2063 GCA_031412055.1 Holophagales bacterium
CACCACATCGTGGGGGACGCCTGGTCGCTCGACGTGTTGGTGCGCGAAGTGGGGGCGCTCTATGCAGCCTGTCGCGCGGGCGAGGCTTCGCCGCTCTCCGAGTTGCCGCTCCAGTACGCCGACTTCGCCGTCTGGCAGCGCGAGTGGCTGCAGGGTGAGGTTCTGGAGGCGGAGGTGGCCTGGTGGCGCCAGGAGCTGGACGGCGTTCCGACCGTCCTCGATCTGCCCTCGGACCGGCCGCGTCCTTCCTCCCGGACTTCGCGGGGCGAGGCGCTGCCGGTGGTGTTGCCCGCCACCACTGCCGATCTCCTGCGCGCTCTCTGCCGCCGTGAGGGGGTGACGCCGTTCATGGCGCTGCTCGCCTCGTTCCAGGCGCTGCTGCACCGCATGACGGGCGTGGAGGACCTGCTCATTGGAACTCCGGTCGCCGGCCGTACCCGGGCCGAGCTGGAAGAGCTGATCGGGTTCTTCGTCAACACCCTCCCACTGCGCGGCCGGCCGGCCGGCCGCGCAGCCTTCCGCGAGCGGCTAGCGGAGGCGAAGGCCACGTCGCTGGACGCCTTCACGCACCAGGACGTTCCCTTCGACAGGCTGGTCGAGGAGCTGGAGGTGAAGCGCAGCCTGGCGTACGCGCCGCTCGTGCAAGTGGCCTTCGCCCTCCAGAACGCTCCCTCGGCAGCCGTCGAGCTGCCGGGGCTGACCGTCGGGCGCATGGACGTCGCCGGCTCGACAGCCAAGTTCGACCTGACCCTGTATCTGTTCGAGGAGGGCGGCAGGCTGCTCGGCAGTCTGGAGTACAGCTCCGACCTGTTCGACCGCGCCACCCTTCTGCGGCTTGCCGGCCACTTCGGCGTCCTGCTCGAAGCGGCGCTCGCCGATCCGGGTCTCCGCCTGGAAGATCTGCCGCTGCTGGAAGAAGGAGCGCGCCATCAGATCCTGGCGGAGTGGAACGACCAGCGCTCCGCCTTCCCGGAGCGCGGCGTGCCCGAGCTGTTCGAAGAGCAGGCATCGCTGCGGCCGGACGCCGTGGCCGCGGTCTTCGATGGGGAGCGGCTGACCTACGGCGAGCTCGACCGCCGAGCCAATCGCCTGGCCAACTTCCTCGGCCGGCTCGGAGTGAGGCTCGGCACGCCGGTCGCGATCTACCTGGAACGCTCGCTGGAGATGGTGGTGTCCACGCTCGCGGTGCTCAAGGCGGGCGGCGCCTATGTGCCGCTCGACACGTCCTACCCCGAGGAGCGGCTGGCCTTCATGCTGGAGGATGTCGGCGCCCCGGTGCTGATCACCCGGGAGGAGTCGATCGGACGGTTCGCCGGGGTCCCGGTGGAAGCCGTCTGCGTGGACCGCTACGCCAGGGTCCTGGCGAGAATGAGCGACGATCGGCCGCGGCTGGAGATCCCCTCGGAAGCCCTGGCCTACGTGATCTACACGTCGGGCTCGACCGGCAGGCCCAAGGGTGTCGCCGTGCCGCACCGGGCCATCGTGCGTCTGCTGCGCGACACCAACTACATCGCCCTCGGTCCGGACGACGTCATCGCCCAGGCTTCGAACACCTCCTTCGACGCGGCGACGTTCGAGATCTGGGGGGCCCTGCTCAACGGCGGCCGCCTGGTCGGAGTCACCAAGGAGACGATGCTGTCGCCCGCCGATCTGGCGGCGCAGATCCGGCGCGATGGCATCGGCGTGCTGTTCCTTACCACGGCGCTGTTCAACCAGGTCTCCCGGGAGGCGCCGGAGGCTTTCGCGCCGCTGCGGGCGCTGCTGTTCGGCGGCGAGCTGGTGGACCCGGCGCGGGTGCGCTCCCTGCTCCGCAGCGGCCCGCCGGAGCGCCTGCTGCACGTCTACGGTCCGACCGAGAGCACGACCTTCGCCTCCTGGCACCACGTGGACTCCGTTCCCGAAGGGGCGGTCACGGTGCCGATCGGCCAGCCGCTGGGCAACACCACCCTGCTGGTGCTGGACCGGAGCCTGCGCCCGGTGCCGCCGGGCTGGAGCGGCGAGCTGTACGTAGGCGGCGACGGCCTGGCCTGGGGATATGCCAACCGGCCGGAGTTGACCGCGGA
>JANOCF010000593.1:0-1996 GCA_031412055.1 Holophagales bacterium
AGGCGTGCGCGGCGCGGCCGGCTCTCTAGAACTCGGCCGTTCGCTCCATGCTGGCGCCGGCAAGGCCCGGCGGTCCAGCTTGCCATGAGAGGTCATCGGCAGGCCCGGCAGAGTCATGAATGCCGAGGGGATCATGTAGGCGGGCAGACGGTCCCGCAGGTGCTCGCGCAGCTCACTGGCGAGAGAGCCCTGATCTTCCTCGTCGTCGACCACGTAGGCTACGAGCCGCCGCTCCGAGCCGGGCTCCTCAACGGCAACGACCACAGCTTCGCGCACCCGTGGACGCTCGCGCAGCGCCGACTCGATCTCCCCGGGCTCGATACGCAGTCCGCGTACTTTGACCTGCGCGTCAGCACGACCCAGGAACTCAAGACTTCCATCCGCCAGAAACCGCGCGAGGTCGCCCGTCCGGTACAGCCTCTCTCCGGGCTCCGGAGAGAACGGGTGCGGTATGAAGCGGTCCGCCGTCAGCTCCGGACGGCCGAGATAGCCCCGGGCCAGGCCCGCGCCCCCCACGCACAGCTCTCCGGCCACCCCCTTGGGCACGAGATCCCGGTGGTCCAGCAGATAGACCTCCGTGCCGCCAACGGGCCGGCCGATCGGCGGCTCCCGGTCGCTCCCCGCCTGGCACAGCGCGTACACTGAGAAGATCGTCGTCTCGGTCGGTCCGTAGCAGTTGTAGAACGCGGTCCGCGCAGCCCAGCGGTTCACCAGCCCGGGCGGGCAGCGGTCTCCGCCCAAGATGATTACCTCCACCGCGGTCCCCTCGGGCTCCACGGCCGCCAGCATGGGAGGGGTGATCACCAGGTGAGTCACCCCCTGCCGGCGCACGAGGTCCGACAACGCCTCGCCTACACGCTCCTCAGGCTCGGCCACCACCAGGGACGCTCCGCTCGTAAGTGCCAGGAAGACCTCCAGCACCGACGCATCGAAGGTGTAGGAGGCCAGATGCAGCAATCGGCTGTCCACCCCCACCCGGAAGCTCTCCCGGGACTCCCGGATCAGCTCCGAGACCCCGCGGTGGGTCACGAGCACACCGTTTGGAGCCCCCGTCGAGCCCGACGTGTACAGAATGTAGGCGAGGTCACCCGCCCCGGAGCGCCGGCTTCCGGAAGGATCGGAGAGCGGCGCAGGCTTCTCCTCGATCACGATCACCGGCCGGGAGCCAGCCACTGACTCCACTTTGAAGCGCAGGTGTTCCTGCACCAGCAGGGCCGATACGTCCGAGCTCCCGACGATCCAGGCCAAGCGCCGTTGCGGCTGATCTGGATCGAGCGGCACGTAGGCCCCGCCGGCTTCGAGCACGGCGAGCATGCCGACCAGCCGCTCTATCGAGGGCTCGGCCATTAAGCCGACCCGCGCCTCCGGACCGACGCTCAGCCCCTCCAGCTGGCGCGCCAGAGCCTCTACCCGGTTCAACAGCTCGCCGTAGGTCACCCTCTGCCCGGCGCAGAGGACCGCAACGGCCTCCGGCCGGAGAAGCGCCTGGGCGCGGAACGCCTCGTGGATGCACCCCTGGGCCCGCGCCCCAACCGCCGCTCCGCTCCACTCCCGGAGGAGCTGCCGTCTCTCCAGTGCCGACAGCAACGGGAGCTCCGACAGGCGCAACTCTGGCCGTACCGCGGCTGCTTCCAGAAGCGCTTCAAAACTGCGCGCGAACCGCTCGACCGTAGGAGCATCGAAGAGATCAGAGCTGTACTGCAGCGAGCCGGAGAGGCCGTCGGTCGTCTCGCCCAGACCGAGCCCAAGGTCGAACTTCGAGCTGCCGCCCGCCTCGACTGCGGGCGATTCCAGTTGGAACCCGGAGCGCGCGGGAGCGGCGGCGGGCAGGTTCTGCAGGGCGAACATCACCTGGAACAGCGGGGTCTGCGCGAGGCTCCGCTCCGGAGCGAGCTCCTGGACGAGCTTCTCGAACGGCACGTCCTGGTGGGTATGAGCGGCCAGCGCGGTCTCGCGCACCCGGCCGAGCAGACGGCGGAACGAGGGGTCGTCGGTG
>JANOCF010000594.1:0-2219 GCA_031412055.1 Holophagales bacterium
CCGGTGCGCAACCCGGCCGGCAACCCGGACAACGGCCGCGTCTACGACGTCTACTTCAACTACCAGAGCGTGGCCTTCCGCGAGCTGTGCGGCCTGCCGGTCCGCTTCGAGCTGCTCCACTCCGGCCACTCGCTGGACCACCTGGATCTCCAGGTGAGCGACTTCGCGGGCGAGGGCCGCTTCCGGCTCGACCTCGACTTCAATCAGGGGTGCTTCGACGCCTCCGAGCGCGAGCGGACCTTGGGGCACTTCCTCAACCTGCTCCATGCCTTCGTCGCGGACCCGGATCTCCTTCTGAGCGAGGCCCCGCTGCTCTCCGAGCCCGAGCGCGCTCAGCTCGCCCGCTTCAACGCCACGGACCAGCCCTATCGGAAGGGAGCCGGGCTGCACCACCTCATCGAAGAACAGGCCGCCCGCACCCCGCACGCCATCGCAGTGAGCGCCGAGGAGGGCTCGCTCACCTACCGGGAGCTGGACGAGCGGGCGGACCGTCTCGCCGGGTATCTACGGTCCAGGCGGGCAAGCCTCGTGGGTGTCCGCATGGAGCGGTCGCTGAATCTCGCGGTGGCTCTCGTGGGCATCCTCAAGGCAGGGGCCGCCTACGTGCCCCTCGATCCCGGCTACCCGGCCGACCGGCTGGCGCTCATGATGGAGGGAGTCCCGATCGTCCTCCAGAACCTGAACCTCCCTGAAGCTGACGCCCCCGCCCGGCCCTTCGACGAGGGCGACCTCGCCTACGTCATCTATACGTCCGGCTCGACCGGCCAGCCCAAGGGGGTGATGGTCCCCCACGCCGGGATCTGCAACCGCCTCCTCTGGATGCAGCGGGCGTACGGGCTGGGAGGCGGCGACCGGGTGCTCCAGAAGACGCCGGCCAGCTTCGACGTCTCGGTCTGGGAGCTGTTCTGGCCGCTCATCGCGGGCGCGCGCCTGGTCATGGCCCGTCCGGGCGGACACCAGGATCCGGCATACCTGGTCGCGGCGATCGTCCGCGAGAAGGTCACGACCCTCCACTTCGTCCCGTCCATGCTCCAGGTCTTCCTGGAGCAGCCCGGCGTGGAGCGCTGCGCGTCCACTCTTGTCCGGGTGATCTGCAGCGGCGAAGCCCTGCCGGACGCCCTGCGCCGCCGCTTCCACGAGCGCCTGCCCGGGGTCGGGCTGCACAACCTCTACGGCCCCACGGAAGCCTCGGTGGATGTGACCTTCCGCGAATGCGATCCGGCGGACGGCCTCCCCTTCGTGCCCATTGGGCGGCCGATCGCGAACACCCGCATCCACCTGCTGGATGCGGACGGAAACCTCGTCCCCCAGGGCATCCCGGGCGAGCTGCACATCGGCGGCGTCTCCCTGGCCCGGGGCTACCTCGGACGGCCCGAACTGACCGCCGAGCGCTTCGTCCCCGATCCGTTTTCCAACGGCGCCCGCCTGTACAAGACCGGCGACCTCGCCCGGTGGCAGATGTCTGGAGAGCTGGAGTTCCTGGGCCGGATCGACCACCAGGTCAAGATCCGCGGGGTCCGCATCGAGCTGGGGGAGATCGAAGCCGTCCTGTCCCGCTTCCCCGGCGTGCGCGAGACTGTCGTCACAATTCGCGAAGACCGCCCGGGAGACCGGCGGCTGGCGGCCTACTACGTGCCCGAGCCCGGCTGGAGACCCGCTTTTTCCGACCAGCGGGACCAGCTCCGAGGCTATCTCCGCACCCAGCTTCCCGAGACCATGGTCCCGTCGGCCTTTGTGCCGCTCGCTGCCATGCCCCTCACTCCCAGTGGCAAGACCGACCGCCGCGCCCTGCCCATGCCCACGGAGGAGCCGGTCCCGGAAATCCGGGTGGCCGAGCGCACCCCCCTGGAATCGCTGGTCGCCGGAGTATGCTCCGAGGTGCTCGGCGTGGAGGACGTGCCGGTGGATGTCAGCTTTTTCGACCTGGGCGGCAACTCTCTGATGGCCACCCAGGTCGTGACCCTGCTCCAGGAGGTCCTGCCGATCGAGCTGGACCTGAGGAGGGTCTTCGAAGGACCGACGGTCACCCGGCTCGCCGCCGTGATCGAGGAAGAGCGCGAGCTGCTGCCGGAGACGGAGCGGCTCGCCATGGCCGAGATTCTTGCCGAGCTCGAGAGGAGCCTGGCCGTAGAGATTCAACAGGAGGCATGACAGATGTCCGACGTACAGACGAGCTCCATCGCGCAGACCCTGGACCGCATCATCGGGATGTCGATCGA
>JANOCF010000595.1:0-5061 GCA_031412055.1 Holophagales bacterium
TGCCATGTCTCAACCGGGCGGTGCGGCACCTCCGCTCGCGGGTGGAGTGTATCAATCCTCGGGTGAAACCTCCTCCCCCAGCCCCGCCGCATGTTTCGGAGTATCTTTTGCCATGCAAGTCGCAACCGGAACCGACGTCAATGGAAAAATCGTCGTGGAGGCGTCTCTCTCTCACGGAGGGAGCGGTTGTCGCTGTCGTCACTCGCGGCGCTGACGAGAGCTTCTCGCTCACGGAGGCGCAGGAGAACGAGCTTCTGGCTGCCATGGCCGAGATCGAACGGGGTGAGTACGTCACTCTTGAAGAGTTGAGGACGGCACTCTCCATGTGCTCGCGTTGTGGCATGCGAGCCGCGAGCACCAACCGGCGTTATGAGTGAACTCTCGCCGCCGGTTCTAACCGGATCTAGATAAGTGGCCGGCGGGACGCCGGCGCTCCCAGTGGGGCTTCGCCGCGAGCCGGGGGCGAGGGTGCTTCGACCGCGGAGGCCGCGGCGGCGGCTCCCACCAGCGCGGCCAGGGTGACGGCGCAGGCGGGCATGGTCAGCCCGAAGTCGATCGACTCGTGGATGGCCAGGGAGACCATCGCGCCCAGGGCGGCGAGAATCGCGGCCCGGTCTTCCGAGCGCCGGTGATCCGAGGCCCATCCCCGGGCCAGGCGGACGAGCAGCGGAATCAATCCAAGAAGGAAGACCACGGCCCCGAGCACGCCCACCGTTGCCAGCAGCTCCAGCCAGTCGCTGTGCGCGTGCCACCAGGTGCCCGGCAGATCGGTGGGCTGGGTCAGGGCCAGGGAGTCGCGGAAGGTGCCGAGGCCGGTGCCGAGCCAGGGGAAGCCCTGGAAGAGCTCCCAGGTGGCGGCGTAGACCTGCCGGCGCGAGTTCCAGGTCACCTCGTAGACCGACGTGGCCGCGAAACGGCCAAACCCCTGCTGCACGCCGACCACCGCCACCATCCCCAGCCCCGCCAGCGCTGCCACCGCGCCCACGGGTGCCAGCCAGCCCCGGCGGGACGCCCGGGCGAGCAGCAGCCCCTGCGCTACCACCGCCACCACCGCCGCCACCAGCCCGCTCCGCGAGCCGGTGAACGCGAGCCCCAGGAACAGGAACAGCCAGACGAACGCAGGCGGCGCCAGGAACACGAGCTTTCTCTCCAGCAGCGGCTCGTAGCGCGCCCGCCGCATGCCCCACCAGCCCCAGGCAAAGGCGATGGCCAGCGCGATCTCCAGGTAGGTCGCGAGATGGTCCGGGTTCACAAACGTGCCGCGCAGCCGGGTGGGATCGCCGGGCACGCGCACGCCCCAGATCTCCGTGGCCCGCGCCAGCCAGCGCCACGCGCCGTACAGGATCTCGAAAAGCGCCGCCGCGAGCACGGCCGCGGCCAGCCAGCGTCGGCGGTTCCGGCGGCGGCCCGCCACCGCCGCGACGATCAGCACGGCCGCAACCGCGGCCCACGTCAGGGCGGCCCGCTGCGACGCGTCCGGAGCCAGCGACAGCGGGATCGGACGGCCCGCCTCCCGCAGCTCCCCCCTCCGCAGATCCAGATGCCTTGGGGAGACAGCGCCCGCCACCGGCGACGGCCAGGACCGCGCCTGGACCACGCCGATCAGGGCGATGACTGCGAGAGCCGCCGCCGGCGCCGCCACGGCGCGCAGATCGCGCGAGCGGACCGTCAACGCCGCAACCACGAGCGCCCCGAAGGCGAGCGCCTGGACCACGGCCGAGCCCCAGCGGGTGACGCTGCCGAACGGCATCGGCGCCCACAGCAGCAGAGCCGCCAACGCCACCGCGACCAGCGTCGCGAAATGGCGTATCATCCCGCGGTCATCCATACGGCCATCATAAACTCCCCAGGAGGGAGAATGCCTCTTTCGACCCGAGCCCTGTTCACGGCCCTGGCCTTGCTTTCCGCGATATCCGCGACGACCGCGACGATTCCCGCGAGCGCGCAGTTCTCGCAGTACACCGAGCCGGGCAGCCTGCTGGAGCGCGGCACCTCCAGAAAAGAGCAGATGGAGAACGCCGTCGAGAACGCCCGCTGGCGTCTCGGCCCGGTCCGTCTCTCCCCCTGGTTCTCGATCCGCGACGCGGCCTACGTCTCCGACGTCTTCGCCGGCAGCCAGAGCGTCCCCGGCCAGGAAGAGGAAGAGTCCGACTTCACCATCACCGCCGGCGCCGGCCTCCAGGGCTTCCTGCCCCTCGGTCCCAAGGGCTTCTTCACCTTCGACGCCCTGCCGAACTACGTCTACTGGCAGAGGCTGGAGGAACGGCGGCGGCTCAACGGCTTCTACGGCGCCAGCCTGCTGGGCTTCTTCAACCGGTTGACCCTTGAAGCCACGGTCCGTCGGGCCGAGGAGCAGGGCGTCCTCACCCCCGAGTTCGAGCAGCGGGTGCACTCCCGCCAGGACCGGATCGAGGGGTTGGCCGAGGTCGAGCTGACACCCTCTCTGTTCCTCTTCACCTCGGGCTCGTCGCTGGAGACCAGCGCACTGACTGCGGACCTCGGGGACGACCCGCGGCTGCCGCCGTTCCAGGAGATCGACCGCGAGGAGCGGATGCTGCGCGGCGGCGTCGAGCTGCGCTACCGAGATCGCCTGCGCGTTGCGGTGGGTGCCGAGCGCTCGGAGGTCGACTTCCTGGAGCCCGGCCACGACCGCTCCAACTCGGGCACGTCGCCGCTGCTGGAGTGGGGGTTCACGAGCCCCAAGCTGCAGGTGACGGGAGGATTGGCTTTCCGCTCTCTGGAGCCCGAAGAGGGCTCGGAGTTCGTGCCGTTCGACGAGACCACCGGCCAGGTCCAGGCCACCTGGACGCCGCGCTGGCGGCTCAGCTACTCGGCTTACGCCAACCGCAACCTCGTCTACTCGCTGGAGGAGGACGTCTCGCACTTCAACGCCGACCGGGTCGGCCTGGCCATCAGCGCGAAGCTCGGGAAGGAGTCGTTTGTGAGCCTGTTCGGGGAGACCGGGGTTCACGACTACTCGGCCGGCTCCGAGGTCCTGACCCGGGAGGACGACTTCACGGCCTACGGCACGCGGATCAGCCTCTCGCTGCGCGAACGGGTGCGGTTCAACGTCGGGGTGTCGCGCAGCGAGATCGATTCGCCCATACCCGGCCTCAGCCGCTCGCTGACGGTGGTGCAGTCGAGCATCGAGATCAGCGCCTTCGGCGGCGCGCTCACGGTGCGCTAGCGTCGACCAGGCCGTCTACCAGGGCAGCCAGGCGCTCGACCGTGGCCTCCTGGAAGAAGGCCGCGAGCGGAAGCCGCCGTCCCAACTCGCGCTCGATGCCGTCCAGCAGCCGCAGCGCCATCATCGAATCCCCGCCCAGCTCGAACAGCTCATCCCGGAGACCCACGGGCGAGGTCTCCAGGACGGTCTCCCAGAGATGCGCCATGCGCGCCTCCGTGGGCGTGCGCGGCGCCACGAACTGCCTGTCCTTCCTTGAGACCTGCTCCGGAGCCGGCAGCGCCTTGCGATCCACCTTGCCGTTGGCCGTAAGGGGCAGCGCCTCCAGGGGGACGTAGATCAGCGGCACCATGTACTCGGGCAGGCGGGCCTCCAGCCAGGAACGCAGGTCCGCGCCTTCCCCGCTTCGAGGGACCCAGTAGGCCACGAGCCGCTTGTGCCCGCGAGCCTCCCCCACCGCCGCGACCACCGCGTCGCGCACGGCCGGATGGCGGGCCAGGACGGCCTCGATCTCCCCCAGCTCCACGCGGTAGCCCTGGATCTTCACCTGGAGGTCTTCCCGCCCAAGGAACTCGATGTCGCCAACACCGCCGCTCGGCAGCCAGCGGCCGAGATCGCCCGTGCGGTACAAGCGCTCGCCGGTCCGGGGGTGGACGAGGAAGCTCGCCCGGGTCTTCTCCTCGTCCTTCCAGTAGCCGCGGGCGAGGCCGATGCCGCCGATGTAGAGCTGCCCCGGCACCCAGTCCGGGCAGGGGTCGAGCCGCTCGTCCAGCACCTGGAAGGTCTGGTTGGCCATGGGCCGGCCGTAGGGGATGCTCTTCCACTCCGGGTCCACCTCGCCGATCGGGAAGAGGATCGACCAGATGGACGCCTCGGTCGCGCCGCCCATGGAGATCAGTTGAACGTCTCCCGGTGTTCTCAGAGCTCGGATGCGGGCGGGCAGGCCCACGGGAATCCAGTCCCCGCTCATCATCACGAGCCGCAGCCCGGGCGGCAGGCGCTCGCCCCGGCTCTCCAGGTGGTCGACGTAGAGCTCCACGAGGGCGGGCACCGAGTTCCAGACGGTCACCCCTTCACGCGTCACCAGCTCGTGCCAGTGCGCGGGGTCGCGGCTCGCGGCCGGATCGGGCAGGACCACCCGGCCGCCGGCTCCGAGGATGCCGAAGAGGTCCCAGACGGAGAGGTCGAAGCTGAGCGAGGAGAGCGCCAGCACGCGGTCGGAAGAGGAGATCCCGAAGCGGCGGTTGACGTCGGCCACGGTGTTGGCGGCGCCGCGATGGTCGATCATGACGCCCTTGGGGACTCCGGTGGAGCCGGAGGTGAAGAGGACGTAGGCGAGGGAATCCAGCCCCGGTAAGGGCTGAACTCTTCTAGCCTGGGGTTGAAACCCCAGGCTAGAAGAGTTTCGCTCCTCCGGAGCGACCGCCACCACCCGTACCCCCGCCGGCCAGTCCAGCTCCTCGAAGCGCGGCTGCGTCAGCGCCACCTCCACATCCCCGTGCTTCAGCAAGAACCGGCGCCGCTCCGAAGGCAGTCCCGGATCGACCGGCAGATACGCGGCCCCGGCCCGCAAGATCGCCAGCACGGCCACGGCCTGTTCCCAGCCTTTCTCCATGACAACCGCCACCAGACGCCCAGGGCTCAGCTCCGGGACGAGCCGGTCCGCCTCCCGCGACAGCTCGCCGTAGGTGAGCCGCCTGTCTTTGGAGACGACCGCCACGTCGTCCGGCCTCTGCTCCGCGATCGGCTCGTGCAGGAGCCAGCCGGGCTCCGGCTCGGCCGTGGCGTTGACCTGCCGCCGCCGGGCGAGCTGCGCGGCGGGCGCGAGCGCGTGACCTTCCCGCTTCCAGGCCTCGTCATCCAGAAGCTCGCGCAGC
>JANOCF010000596.1:0-1835 GCA_031412055.1 Holophagales bacterium
CGCCCTCCTGGCCTACGACCTGCTCGGATTCCAGACGCCGCGCGACAGCCGCAACTTCCTGACCTGCATCGAGAACCTGCTGCCGGAAGCGACCATCGAGGACTGCGGCACCATCGCCACGGTGCGCCTCGGGTCGCGGACGATCAGCGTCGGGTCCTTCCCCATCGGCATCGACTACGGCTCCTTCGAGGAGGCCGCCCGCTCGGAGGAGGTGGGGGCCCGCATCGCGGACCTGCGGAACAAGATCGGCACCTTCGAGCTCATCGTCGGCGTGGACCGCCTCGACTACACCAAGGGGCTGATCGAGCGGCTGGAGGCCTTCCGCAACGCGCTCGAGCGCTATCCCGAGCTGCACGAGCAGGTCATCCTCTTCCAACTCGTCGTTCCCAGCCGCGAAGGGGTGCCGGAGTACCAGGCCCTCAAGGCGAGCATCGAGCAGCTCGTGGGGGAGATCAACGGCCAGTACTCCACCGCCGGCTGGGTGCCAGTCCACTACCACTACAAGAGCCTGTCGCGCGAGGATCTGATCTCGCTCTACCGGATGGCGCGGTGCTGCTTCGTCACCTCGATCAAGGACGGCATGAACCTGGTCGCCAAGGAGTTCTGCGCCAGCCAGACCGAGGCGTGCGGCGTGCTCATCCTGTCCGAGTTCGCGGGCGCCGCCGCGCAGCTCCAGGAGGGGGCGCTGCTGGTCAACCCGCACGACATCGAGGGCATGGCCGACGCCCTCAAGCGGGCCGTGGACATGGATGAGGAGGAGCGGCAACGGCGGATGCGGCGCATGCAGGAGATCCTGCGCGAGCAGGACATCTTCTGGTGGGTGGACTACTATCTCGGCGCCGCCCTGGGAGAGGTGCCGGAGCACATCCGCACCCCCAAGGAGTACTTCCCGCCCATGAGCCTCGAAGAGAGCTGGATGTAAGAGAGGGATGACCGACAGAGTCCTCCCTTCCGCCCTGGAGCGCCGGGACGAGATCGAGCTCAGGCTTTCCGGACGTGCCGGCCGCCAGCCGGCGATCTTCCTGGACTATGACGGCACCCTCTCGCCCATCGTCGCGAGGCCCGAGCTGGCGACCCTTTCCGAAGAGACGCGCCAAGTGCTGCGACGGCTCGCGGAGCGCTACCCCGTGGCCATCCTTTCCGGCCGGGGCCGCGAGGACGTGGCCTCCCGGGTAGGGCTGGAGCACATCGCCTACGTCGGCAGCCACGGCTACGACATCGCCGGTCCGGGTTTCCGCCACGAGGTCGGAGAGTGGATTCCGGAGCGGATCGAGAGCGCCGCGGAGGTCCTGCGGCGGGAGCTGGCCGGCCTGGAAGGGGTGCTGGTGGAGTCCAAGCGCTTCGCGATCTCCATCCACTTCCGCCTCGCCCGGGAGGAGGATCTCCCGCGCATCGAGCAGGTGGTGGACCGGGTCGAGGCCGCCCACCCGGGCCTGCGCAAGGGGCACGGCAAGAAGCTCTTCGAGCTGCGTCCGGACCTGGACTGGGACAAGGGCAAGGCCCTGCTCTGGCTGCTGGACGCGATGGGCATCGATCGCGAGCAGACGATCCCGCTCTATGCCGGCGACGACGTCACCGACGAGGACGCCTTCCGGGTCCTTCAGGATGGCATCGGCATCCTGGTCGCCGAGGAGCCCCGCCCGACCGCGGCCTCGTACCGACTGAGAGACCCGGACGAGGTAAGGCTGTTCCTCACCTGGCTGGCCGGGCGGAACTGAAGTGATAGGCTCTGCGCCCGAATTCTATGACCGACATCACGATCCCACTTCCAGATGACATCCTCGAGCGGCTCTCCCGGCTGCCCGACCCGAACGCCTTTGTCAGCGAAGCTGTTT
>JANOCF010000597.1:0-4222 GCA_031412055.1 Holophagales bacterium
CGTGGTCACGCTGTTCGAGGCCAGACAGGCCGAGGTCGAGCAGCAACGAAAGCTGCTCACACGCCAGCTTACCGAGAAGCGCGCGCTGCGTGAACAATATCGGGCCGATCTGGAAGAAGCGCTCGGCTTCCCCGAGCTGGATCCCCACGGCAGCCGCATTCCTCCGAGGCGCCCTTCCCGGCGCCCTTCCCGGAGAACTGCTTGATGAGTCCGACCCTCACCATCCTCCTCGTGGCGAGCCTGGTGGCGTCGAGCTGCGCCCTGATCGGCACCTTCCTGGTGCTGCGCAAAATGGCCCTGCTCGGCGACGCCATCAGCCACGCCGTGCTGCCGGGCATCGTCATCGCCTTTCTGGTGACCGGCGACCGCGCGGCCCTGCCCATGGTGCTCGGCGCCGGGGCTCTCGGGCTGATCACCGTGATGCTGGTCGAGCTGTTCAACCGCAGCCGCCGCCTCCAGGAGGACGCCTCGATCGGCGTGGTCTTCCCGGCCCTGTTCTCGCTGGGCGTGATCCTGATCAGCCGCTACGCCTCGCAGGTAGACCTGGACCTCGACTGCGTGCTCTACGGCGAGATCGCCTACGCGCCCTGGGACACGCTGATCCTCAACGGCATGGACCTCGGTCCCAAGGCCCTGTGGGTCAACGGCGGCGTGCTGCTCCTGGACCTCGCCTTCGTCCTGCTCCTCTACAAGGAGCTGAAGCTCTCGACCTTCGACAGCGGGCTCGCGGCGGCCCTGGGCTTCTCGCCGGTGCTCCTGCACTACCTGCTGATGAGCGCCGTCTCCGTGACGGTGGTGGGCGCGTTCGAGTCGGTGGGGGCGATCCTGGTGGTCGCCATGCTGGTGGTGCCGCCGGCAACCGCCTACCTGCTCACCGACCGGCTGAGCCACATGCTGGCCCTGGCCGTGACCGCGGGGGTCGCCTCGGCCATGGGCGGGTACGGAATGGCGCGGCTGTGGGACGTCTCGATCGCCGGCGCCATGGCCACGGTGGCCGGGATGCTCTTCCTGGCGGCGCTGCTCTTCTCTCCCAGCCACGGCCTGGTCGCGCGGGTGCTCCAGCTCTGGAGCATGGGCCGCCGCCTTTCGGGCCAGCTCCTTCTCCTCCACCTCCGCAAGGAGGGCGAGGTGGTGCCGGTCGCCATGCTGGAGCGGCGCTTCGGCTGGAGCGCCCCGCGCCTGCAGCGGGTGCTGTCCAGTCTCCTGCGGCAGGGCTGGGTGGAGCGCGAAGGAGGAGGCTTGCGCCTGACCGCGGAAGGCGCGCGGGTGCTGGAGTCGACGGGAAGGGCGCAGCTCGCCCATAATCTGTAGTACGTTCTGATGTACCAAAGATAGGGAGAGACGCTGATGAGAAGCCGGATCTTCGCCCTGGCTCTGCCCGGGCTGTTGCTGGTCTCCAATATGGCCGTAGCGCAGGATGGATGGACGGGCCTCGAAGGCTCGCTGACGACCGACCGCCCCGACTTCACCGAGAGCACCGCGACCATCCCCAAGGGGCACTTCCAGATCGAGGGCGGAACCACCCTGAACCGGGCTGAGGATTCGGACTCGACCACCTTCGGGGAGCTGCTGGTACGGATCGGCACGGGCCATAGCTGGGAGCTGCGCCTGGGCGCCGGCTCCTACTCGCGCGTCGAGCTGCCGGATGACACGGTCTCGGGCCTCGACGACCCGTCGGTGGGGGTGAAGTTCCGCTTCACGAAGGATGCGGAGCAGCTCGCGCCCGGTCAGCCGGCCGCGTCCCTGATCTTCCAGACCAGCATCCCCGAGGGGGACGACGGGCTGACCGCGGACGAGTGGGTGCCGCAGTCCAAGCTCCTGCTCGGCTGGTCGCTGACGCCGCGCCTCTCCTTGTCCTCCAACCTGAACTACGCCTATGAAGTGGACGACGATGCGGAGCGCTTTCACCAGCTCGGGGCCAGCCTGAGCGCCAGCTTGTCGGTGACCGACCGGATCGGCACCTTCCTGGAGTGGTACGGCTTCAGCGAGGAGACCGAGGACGGCCCGTCCACCCACTACGTGAACGGCGGCGTCACCTACCTGATCAACAACGACCTGCAGGTCGACGCGCGCGTGGGCACCGGCCTCAACGAGGCGGACCCGGACTGGTTCGTGGGGATCGGCGCCGGGGTGAGGTTCTAGTACTTCTCTCCCGGCTTGAGGGTGATCACCTTGCAGTTCGTCCCGTGGTCGCCCAGCGCGCTGACCAGCCCCTCGGGCGTACCGGTCAGCGGCGGGAAGGTTCCCCAGTGGATCGGGATCACGTGGCGCGTGCCCAGGAACCGGCAGGCGCGCGCGGCCTGGACCGGGTCCATGGTGAACAGGTCGCCGATCGGCAGGAACGCCAGCTCGGGCCGGTACATCTCGCCGATGAGCTGCATGTCCGAAAACAGCGCCGTGTCGCCCGCGTGGTAGAAGGTATAGCCGCCGGGCAGGCGCACCACGAAGCCGGCGGCCACGCCGCCATAGAGGATCTGGTCGCCGTCCGAGATGCCGCAGGAGTGGTCGGCGCGGACCATCGTGACCTGCATCCCCAGGACCTCCTGGCTGCCCCCCAGGTTCATCGCCGAGCAGTTCTCGACCCCTTTGGAGCCGAGCCAGGTGCAGATCTCGAAGTTGGCGACGATCTTCCCCGGCTTGTGGCGCTTCGCGAGCTCCACCGCGTCGCCCATGTGGTCGAAGTGGGCGTGGGTGATCAGCATGGCGTCGAGCCGGTCGAACTTCTTCCGGGGCTCCGGGCAGGACGGATTGCCCATGACCCAGGGGTCGATGAGCACGACCTCCCCACCGGGGAGATCGCAGCGGACCGTGGCGTGGCCGAGATAGGTGAACGTGGGACGCGGGTGCTGGCTCATGGCTTTCCCTCCCTCCAGGGAGGGCCATTCTAACCGACGTCGCGCTCCGGGCTTCTGGAGGCACCTAGGAAGTTGTCGATGATAGAGTGGCCGCCTCGGACCGCTCGAATTTACGGGGGAGGAATACGATCTCATGCAACCCTGGAAGATGTTCATACCCTGGATGTGGGCGCTGCACCTGTTCGGCGCCATCTGGCTGTCGGCAGGCGTTCTCTCGAGCGCCGTCATCTTCGCCCAGTTGAAGCGCACGGACCCGGATCTCTCCAGCCGCGCCTTCGGCCTCCGCTCGGCCTGGCGCCTGATGGTGGTCTTCGTGGTGCCCGGCGTGATCTTCACCGGCCTGCTCGGCTTCTACCTCCTGCACGCCTTCCGCATCGGCTTCCTGCCGGGATGGGTCAAGGCGTCGACGGTGGTCTACTTCATCCTGGTCGCATCCATCCTGTTCGGCCAGGTGCCGGCCCTGCGCAAAGCCACGCGCGCGGCCGAGGCGTCGCGGATCGCGGGAGCGGCGACGCCGGAGCTGCTCCAGGCCCAGCAGAACAAGCTGCCCATGATCCTGACCCATGTGAACGCCACCCTGATCTTCATCCTGATCTTCTTCATGGCGTTCAAGCCCTTCTAGAAACCAGAGACCAAAAAAACGAGCGGCCGGTTGCCCGGCCGCTCGCAGAATCGTAATCGAATGAGCCGAAGGCTCAGACCTGGAACTGCTTGAAGAAGTTCTCGCGGAGCTTGGCGTTGAACACGTGCTCGGTGAGACGGTAGTAGATGGTCTGAGCGTCGCGCCGGGGAGCCACGAGGCCGTAGGCCTTGAGCTTGGCTAGGTGCTGGGACACGGCCGAAACCGAGACTCCGAGCATCTCCGCCAGATCGCAAACGCACAGCTCCTTCATATTGTCCAGAAGATAGAGGAGCTTGAGACGGGTGGAGTTCCCCGCGAGGTTCATCAGCTCCGCTGCTTCTTCGATGTCCGGAGTTCCCTCAAGGTTCTGCCGGATCTGAGCCATTTCCTTCGATGACATGGTGGGCGCCTCGCCTTTCATTTTCTTCTTACCTCCAAGAGTAGTCATAAGGTTGAGCACATCTTATAAAGCTTTGCCTACCAGCCGGGTTGACCGGGCCGCGCCGCCTGTGAGGCAAATTACCAACCGTTGTATAGATACGTGCACTCTGTAGAGCTGACCGGGACACCCAATTTGGCTCCACGCTCAGATTCTTTTTTTCCCCGCTTCCCCCGGGCTCCTTGGAAGGGGTCCTGGCTCAGCGATTGTTGAACAATCTCGATTGTACTCATGGCCACAGTCAAAATCCAGGAAAATTTTTTTCTTTGTCCCGTTTCTGCGTCGCCGGGCACCTATAGGTCCGCA
>JANOCF010000598.1:0-2493 GCA_031412055.1 Holophagales bacterium
CAGCGAATCGGAAATTTCCATCCTGTCCTCCATCGTTGACACCCCGAGGTCGTACTGTTACAACCTGCCCGCGGTTCGACCGCCCTTCTTGCGAGGAGTTGATCCAATGCCCCTGCTTCCGACCAACTTCGGCCTTCTGGAGCCGGAATCGAGCGACTACGAGACCAGCCGCGTTGCCGTCCTCCCTGTCCCGTTCGAGCGCACCACGTCGTACGGCAAGGGGACCTCGGCCGGTCCGGCGGCGATCATCCGCGCCTCGCAGAGCATGGAGCTCTACGACGAGGAGCTGGGCGCCGAGCCCTACGAGATCGGGATCGCGACCCTCCCCCCGTTTCTGCCCGAGGCCTACGACATGGCCGAGGCCATGGCCGAGCTGCAAGCGGAAGCGCGCACCCACCTGGAGAAGGGGAAGTTCCTCGTCACCCTTGGCGGCGAGCACAGCATAACCCAGGCACCGGTGCGGGCGACAAAGGAGGTCTACGGCGAGATTGGCGTCGTGCAGTTCGACGCTCACTCCGATCTGCGCGAGGAGTTCGAGGGCACGCCCTACAGCCACGCCAGCGTCATGAAGCGGGTCGTGGACGAGGGCATCCCCACGGCCGCGATCGGCATCCGTTCGCTCTCCACCCCTGAGTCGCAGCTCATCCGGGAGCGCAAGCTGCCCGTGATCTGGGGTCACGAGCTCGACCGCGCCGAGGAGATGTTCCCCAAGCTCCTGGCCGGCCTGCCGGAGAAGATCTACCTCACCTTCGACATCGACTACTTCGACCCGTCGCTGGTCCCGGCCACGGGCACTCCGGAGCCTGGGGGCGGCCTCTGGTATCCCACGATGCGGATGCTCCGCCGTCTCTTCCGCGAGAAGACGGTCGTGGCCATGGACGTCGTCGAGCTGGCCCCCATCGGCGGTCAGCCCGCGAGCGACTTCCTGACCTGCAAGCTGATCTACAAGTGTCTGGGGTATCTGCAGGAGGCGGAGCGGAACGGATCGAGGTAAGATATCGCCATGATCGAGAACCCGGCCGAGCCTGGGCCCCCCGGATCCGAGATATCTGAAGAGGAGTGGATCGCTGAGATCGAGCGGCGTGCCAGAGCAGCATTGGCTGGGGAAGCAGGCGTTTCCTGGGAAGAGGCCAAAGCCGCGATCGAACAACGCCTCGGGCGCACATGAACCCGAGGTCTTCTACCCCACCAGCACGCTGCCGCCGTTGACGTTCAGGATCTCGCCCGTAATGTGGCGCGCCAGCGACGAGGCTAGAAAGAGCACCGGGTACGCAATGTCCTCGGGGGTGGCGACGCGGCGCAGGGGGATCGCCTTCAGGATCTCCTGCCGCCGCTCTCCCGAGAGGGCCTGCGCCGTCATATCGGTGTCCACCCAGCCCGGAGCTACCGCGTTCACACGCACACCGGGCGCCAGCTCACAGGCCCACGACTTCGTGGCCGAGATCATCGCCCCCTTGCTCGCCGCGTAGGGACTGTAAAACGCCTCCCCCCGCTGGCCGGCCGTGGAGCTGATGTTGATGATGGAGCCGTTGTGGGAGCGTTGCAGGAGAGGCATCGCCTCCCGTGTGCAGAGGAAGGGACCGACCACGTTGACGGCCAGGGTCGCCTGGAGCTGCTGGTAGTCCAGCTTCTCCAGCGGCTCGTGCACCCAGACGCCCGCGTTGTTGACGAGACAATCCAACCCGCCCCACTCGGCCTGGACATACTGGAAGAGCTTGACCACGTGCTCGTGGCGAGTCACGTCGCAGCGCATCTTGCGGTGAGGCTCGATGGAGAGGCGGCGCAGCTCGCCGAGGAGCGTGTTGGCCTTGACCCCGC
This sequence comes from Holophagales bacterium, assembly GCA_031412055.1. Taxonomy (GTDB): domain Bacteria; phylum Acidobacteriota; class Thermoanaerobaculia; order Multivoradales; family UBA5704; genus DATMER01. The sequence continues at coordinate 1,819 of JANOCF010000598.1, forward strand.
TCGCCAGATACTGGACGAGCACCGTCGCGCCGGCTAGGGCGAACAGGCGGCAGCACGCGGCTCCGATGCCGCGGCTGCCACCCGTCACAACCACCCGGTAGCCGGCGAGGTCGATCAAGCCGCGGCCTCGACCACCATCGCGATCCCCTGGCCACCGCCGATGCAGGCCGACGCCACGCCATATTTCTTTCCCCGACGACGCAGCTCGAACAGCAGCGTCAGCAGGATCCGGGCGCCGCTCGCGCCCAGCGGGTGACCGATCGCGATCGCGCCGCCGTTGACGTTGACCTTCGATCGATCGAGGCCGAGTTCCTTCTCGACCGCCAGATACTGCGGGGCGAACGCTTCGTTGATTTCGATCAGATCGAGATCGTTCAACGACATCCTGGCGCGCTCGAGCGCCTTGCGGATCGCCGGCGCCGGGCCCATCCCCATCATCGTCGGCTCGACGCCGACCGTCGCTGAGGCGACGATGCGGCCGAGCGGCTTGGCGCCGCGCGCCTTGACCGCGTCGCCGCCCGCGAGGATCAACGCCGCCGCGCCGTCAACGATGCCGCTGGCATTGCCGGCGGTCACGACGCCGTCTTTCTTGAACACCGTCGGCAGCTTCGCCAGGATCTCCATCGTCGTGTCGGGCCGCATGTGATCGTCCTGCTCGATCAGCGTGGTGCCCTT
>JANOCF010000599.1:0-3286 GCA_031412055.1 Holophagales bacterium
CCGCCCCAGTCACGTTCCCCCTCTCCCGGCGGGGGCCGGCCGCAGGCCGGGGTGGGAGATGGGAGAGGGGGACAGGGGGTGAGGATTCAAGCCCCCACCGCCCCCTCCTTCGCCGCCACCCCCAGCGCCTTGAGCTCCGGCACGTCCCGGTCCTTGACCGACGGCCACGTCACCCGCCTGCGGGTCAGGGCGGCGTCGAGCCGCTCCCACAGCTCCCGGTGCAGCACCGGCTTGCCCTCCTGGGTCTTCCAGCCGCGTTTCTTCCAGCCCTGGAGCCAGCCGGTGGCACCGTTGCGCAGGTAGTCCGAAGGGGTGTGCACCGCCACCGAGATCCCGGGCGGGAGCCGGTCGAGAGCCTCGGCCGCGGCCATCACGTCGAGCTGGTTCGAGGTGAGCCCCCGGCCTCCACCCGAGAGGACCGTCTCGCTCCCCTCGTGGCGAACCAGCGCCGCCCATCCTCCCCGCTTCCCCGAGGCGGAGACGCGCACGAAAACCTCCGCGTCGGGCCGCTCCACGGGCTCCGCTGCCGCCTTGACCCCCATGGCGGTCCGCTGCTCGCGGATCGCCGCGGTGGCGAGCTGGTCCGCGCGCTCGTTCCAGCGGTTGCCGGCATGCCCCTTGACCCAGTCCCAGCGGATGTCGTGCTGGCGGATCAGCTCGGCCAGCCGCCGCCAGAGGTCCTCGTTCTGAAGCTCGCCGTCCTTGCGCTTCCAGCCGCGCTGGATCCAGCCGGGGAGCCACTGAGTGATCCCCTTCCTCAGGTACTGGGAGTCGGTGTAGAGGCGGATCGTGCACCGCCGCTGCATCGCCTCCAGGGCGCGGATCGCGGCGGTCAGCTCCATGCGGTTGTTGGTGGTGTGCGGCTCGCCACCCTTGAGCTCGCTCGTCTTGCCGCTCGCTTCGTGGATCAGGACCACGCCCCAGCCGCCCGGCCCGGGGTTGGGGTCGGCTCCGCCGTCCGTGTACACGGTGACTTGAGACTGGGGCTCGGAGATCGGTGTCTCGTTCATGGGCCGACGGAATCTAGAGCAAACCGCCCGGGAAAGCAAAGTGGGCACGTGTCTTGCGGTTCCTTCTCCGAGGCCGGTGATACCGGCCCTTTCCTTCCTGCTGGAGGTTTGCAACCGTCAACATCAGAAAAGGAGGCCCCGTGCAAGACGATCCCACGAGAATTCCCATCCAACGCACGGAAAATGTTCCCACCCAGCGCCCGGCGAACCTTCCCACCCGGCGCACGGAAAACTACGATCTTCCCAGCCGTCCGCTTCGCCCGGCGCGCCAGGACCGGGGCCAGTCCGGCCAGACGCGCGGGGTCGTCGCCGTGCTCGGCGGCGCGGCGCTGGTCGCCTACGCCGTCTACAAGACCTCCGGCCGGCCTCATCGCGACCAGAGGCGCCGGATCTCGCCCCCGCCGCCCCAGAAGCAGACAGCCAGCCCGTCCGAAATCGACGCCAGCGTGAACATCGGCAAGCCGGCCGCCGAGATCTACCGGTTCTGGCGGAATCTCGAGAACCTGCCGCGCTTCATGAAGCACCTCGAACGCGTGGAGAGCCGCGACAACAACCGGTCCCACTGGGTGGCCAAGAGCCCGGTCGGCGGCGTCCCCGTCGAGTGGGACGCCGAAATCGTCGAAGAGCGGGAGGGCGAGCTCATCTCCTGGCGCTCTCTGCCCGAGTCCACGATCCACAACGCCGGCAACGTCCGCTTCGAGCCCGCCACCGGCGGACGCGGCACGTTCGTCAAGGTCCACATGGAGCTCGTGCCGCCGGGCGGCGCCGCGGGCCGGCTCGCGGCCAGTCTCCTCGAACCGATGACGACGCTGCAGGTCAAGGAAGACCTCCGGCGCCTGAAGAATCTGCTCGAAGCCGGGGAGATCCCCACCACAGAAGGTCAGCCCGAAGGGCGGCGGCCTCTCATCAACCCCCGCAACCCGCTCTAGCGAAGGAGAATCATCCATGAAAGCGGTCTGCTGGAACGGCAAGAACGAGGTCGCGGTCGAAAACGTCCCCGATCCGAAAATCCTCAACTCCCGGGACGCGGTCCTCAAGATCACCTCGGCGGCGATCTGCGGCTCGGACCTCCATCTCTACGACGGCTTCATCCCCACCATGAAGAAGGGGGACATCCTCGGCCACGAGTTCATGGGCGAGGTGGTGGAGCTGGGCTCCGACGTCAAGAACCTCTCGGTCGGCGACAAAGTCGTCGTCCCCTTCTGCATCGCGTGCGGGCGCTGCTGGTTCTGCGAGAACCAGCTCTTCTCGCTCTGCGACAACTCCAACCCCAACGCCTGGATCGCCGAGAAGATGTACGGCTACTCCCCCTCGGGACTGTTCGGCTACTCCCACATGCTGGGCGGCTACGCCGGCGGGCAGGCGGAGTACATCCGCGTCCCCTACGCCGACGTCGGCGGGCTCAAGGTGCCCGACGGCATGCCCGACGAGAAGGTGCTCTTCCTTGGCGACATCTTCCCCACCGGCTACATGGCGGCCGAGAACGCGAACATCCAGCCGGGCGACACGGTCGCGGTCTGGGGCTGCGGCCCGGTGGGCCAGTTCGCCCTGCAGAGCGCCTGGATGCTGGGGGCCGAGCGGGTCATCGCCATCGACCGCTTCCCCGAGCGGCTGCAGCTCGCCGAGAGCTGGGGCCGGGCCGAGACCATCAACTACGAGCAGGTGGAGAGCGTCATCGAGACCCTGAAGGACATGACCGGCGGGCGCGGCCCGGACTGCTGCATCGACGCGGTGGGCCTGGAGGCGCACGGCCACACCATGGACGCGCTCTACGACAAGGCCAAGACGGCCCTGATGATGGAGACCGACCGGCCGCACGTGATCCGCGAAGCGATCCAGGCCTGCCGCAAGGGGGGCACGATCTCGCTGGCCGGCGTCTACGGCGGCATGGTGGACAAGTTCCCCATCGGCGCGGCCTTCAACAAGGGGCTGACCCTCAAGATGGGGCAGACGCACGTGCACCGCTACATGAAGCCGCTGCTCGAGCGCATCGTCAACGGCGAGATCGATCCGTCCAGGGTCATCTCCCACACCATGGGCATCGACGAGGCGTCGAACGGCTACGAGACCTTCAAGCACAAGGAGGACCACTGCATCAAGGTCGTGCTCAAGCCGCACGGCAACGGCCACAACGGCCACTCCCAGGCCCACCATCACCACAAGCCCCAGGGTACCGGGGGGGGGGTAACGCACTGTTGACCCGGGCGGGCGCCGGGGTGGCGGACTGGGGGCGCGGCGGGTGGGGCGAAGGGAGGGGAAACCGGATTCCGGCGGCC
>JANOCF010000600.1:0-2046 GCA_031412055.1 Holophagales bacterium
CCCCCGCCGGGCGGCGGCCCGCCCCACCCCCCGGGGCGGCGGCCCGGCGCGCCGCGCCCGGGGCGCGGGGCCGGCCGGCCCGGGGGCGGGCGGCGGGCCGCCACGGCTCCTGGGAGCGCGCCTCGCGCGGAGGACCACCGCGGGAGGTGGGTCCCTACCACGTGGGCGAGATCCTGGGCGGCGGCGGCATGGGCCTCGTCTACCGGGCGGAGGACTCCCGCCTCGGCCGCACCGTGGCCCTCAAGTTCCTGCCCGCCGAGCTGACCCGCGACCCCGTGTCCAAGGCCCGTTTCCTCCAGGAGGCGCGGACCGCCTCCGCGCTCGACCATCCCAACCTCTGCACCGTCTACGACGTGGGGGAGACCGAGGAGCACCAGCTCTACCTCGCCATGCCCTGCTACGACGGCGAGACCATCCGCGCCAAGGTGGCGCGCGGGCCGCTGCCCGTGGCAGAGGCCGTGGACTACGCCCTGCAGACGGCCAAAGGACTGGCTAAGGCCCACCGGCAGGGCATCGTCCACCGCGACATCAAGCCGGCCAACCTGATCGTCACGGGCGACGGCGTGGTCAAGATCCTGGACTTCGGGATTGCCAAGCTGGCGGGGGAGGCGGGCCTCACCCGGACCGGCGGCTCCGTGGGCACCCCGGCCTACATGTCGCCCGAGCAGATGCGCGGCCAGCCCGTGGACGGCCGCACCGATCTTTGGGCGCTCGGCGTGGTGCTGTACGAGATGCTCGCCGGCCGGCGGCCGTTCCTGGGCGATCACGAGTCCGCGTTGCGGCATTCGATTCTGGGAGAGGAGCCCGAGCCGTTGCCGCGCCTTCGGCCGGACGCCCCGCCCGAGGTGGAGGGCATCGTCCGCCGGCTGCTCGGCAAGGATCCGGCGGAGCGCTACCCCACGGCGGACGCCGCGGTTGCCGACCTGCGCCTGCTGGCCGGTACGTCGTCCGGCTCCGTGCTCACGCACGCCGTGGAGGTGCCTGTTTCCAGGCGGAGCCGCTCGGCCTGGGCTGGGGCGATCCTCGCCTTGGCGGCTCTTGCCGGCAGTGCCGCCATCGGCGGGTACCTGCTGCGTTCGGGCGAGGACCCCGCCGGCCGGGCGGCTCCTCCGCAGGCCACATTCTCGCGCCTGACCGAGCAGCAGGGGAGCGAGACCTTCCCCAACCTGTCGCCGGACGGCAACTACTTCGTCTACGTGAAGTTATCCGGCAACGCGGACATCTATCTCCAGCGCGTCGGGGGCGGCAACCCGATCAACCTGACGCCGGACACGGCCTGGGACGACACCCAGCCGGCCTTCTCGCCGGACGGGCAGCAGATCGCCTTCCGCTCGGAGCGCGACGGCGGCGGCGTCTTCGTCATGGGCGCGACGGGCGAGTCGGTCCGCCGGCTGACCGACTTCGGCTACAACCCCGCCTGGTCGCCGGACGGCAAGCAGATCGCGGTGGCCACCGAAGGGGTGACCGAGCCGTGGCTGCGGACGTCCAGCAGCCAGATCTGGCGTGTCGACGTCGCCAGCAACGACCGGAAGCTCGTGTCCCGGGGCGACGCGGTCCAGCCGAGCTGGTCTCCGGACGGGCGACGGATCGCCTACTGGGGGCTGGCCTCGGAGGGCGCGGAGCGGAGCGTGTGGACGATTCCCGCCGAGGGGGGAGAGCCCGTCGCGGTGATTCACGACACGTTCCTCAACTGGAACCCGGTCTGGTCGCCGGACGGCTCCGGCCTCTACTTCATCAGCGACCGCAGCGGCAGTCTCAACCTGTGGCGGATCGCCCTCGACCCGGCGTCGGGGAAGGTGAAGGGCTCCGCCGAGCCGGTCACCTCCTCGTCACAGTCGATCCGCTTCCTCAGCCTCTCCCGCGATGGCCGGCGGATCGCCTACGCGACCGACGACCGGCGGAACAACCTGGAATCGGTGGCGATCGATCCCGGGACGCTCGCGCCCGGGGGCGCCCCGGCGCCCATCCTCGAAGGGACCAAGGCAGTGCGGTCGGCCAACGCCTCGCCGGACGGCACCTGGCTGGTCTTCGACACCCTGGGGCCGC
>JANOCF010000601.1:0-2259 GCA_031412055.1 Holophagales bacterium
CGGCCGCCGGGCCGACGTGGTGAGGCGCAGGGGGATGTTCTCCTCTTCGTCGAGGGAGAGCACCCACGCGGCGGGCCGCTCGGCCGTGACCGTCAACCGGCGCAGGTCGAGGGCCTCGCGTCCCGCGATGGCGAGGAGGACGGCCAGCGCGAGCGCCAGCACCCAGGCGAGCGCCGGCACGAACGGCACCAGCAGGGCCGCCAGGCACAGGCCCAGGAGCGCGCGCAGGAGAAGGGGACCCGGCCTCACCGCGGTACTTCCACCTTTTCAAAGATGTGCCGCAGGATGTCGGGCAGGGTCGTGCCTTCCATTTCCGCTTCGGGGGTGAGGATCACGCGGTGGATCAGGACCGGCACGGCCATCTCCTTGATGTCGTCGGGCGTCACGAAGTCCCGGCCGCGGAGCACGGCGAGGGCGCGGCTGCTCTCCAGCAGGGCGAGGGACGCGCGCGGACCGGCGCCGATCTGGATGGCGTCGTGGCCGCGGGTCGCGGTGACGATCCCCAGGATGTAGCCCAGGATGTTCTCCTCGACCCTCACGCCGCGGGCCGCCACATCCCGCGAGATCAGGATCTCGTCAGGCGACAGCACGGGCGAGAGCTCCCGCACCACCTCTTCGTGCAGGCGCCGGCCCCCGGCATAGGCCGAGAGCATGCGGGCCTCCTCGTCCTTCAGCGGGTAGTCGATGGTGATCTTGAGCAGGAAGCGGTCGCGCTGCGCCTCGGGTAGGGGATAGGTGCCTTCGAACTCCACCGGGTTCTGCGTCGCCAGCACGGTGAAGACCGGGGAGATGACGCGGCGCACGCCGTCGAGCGTGGCGGACCTCTCCTGCATGGCCTCCAGGAGCGCCGACTGCGTCCGCGGCGGGGTGCGGTTGATCTCGTCGGCGAGGAGCAGGTCGGCGAAGATCGGGCCGGGGCGGAACTCGAAGTCCTGCGACTTCTGGTTGTAGATGCTGGTGCCCAGCAGGTCGGCCGGCATGAGGTCCGGCGTGAACTGGATGCGGCGGAAGCGGCAGCCCAGGAGCCGCGAAACCGTCAGGGCCAGCAACGTCTTGGCGGTGCCCGGCACCCCTTCGAGCAGCGCGTGGCCGCCGGCCAGGAGGCAGACGAGGAGCTGCTCCTTGACCTTCTCCTGCCCCATCACAACGCGGTCGAGCCCCTCTTTGAGGAGCCGCCACTTTTCCGCGACCTCACTTGCGCTTTGCATCCTGCAATCTCCTGAAGGCCTGGTTGATCGTTTGCAGCGCCCGCTCGAAGCTGTCGCGGGGAATGTCGCCAGTATTGTCGGCGGCTGCTGGTGGGGGTGGGACGAAGCCGTCGAGAAGGGCTCTCGACCGCTCGTCCAGGGCCGGTCCGCGGAGGCCGGTCTCCACCGCGACGGTGTGCACGAAGCTCTCGTGATAGAGGCGGATGGCGTCGCTCCGCTGAAGCGCCCGGTCGTAGAGGTCCGCCAGGGAGTCCAGCAGCTCGACCGCGTCCGAGCGGGTGTCCCGATCCGGCCGCTCGGCAGGTCCGAGGCGCGCGGAGCCGCGCCAGAAAGCGGCGCCGGTCGCCAGGAGGATGAGCAGCAGGAGCGGCCCGAGCCCCCAGCCGGCGAGGGTCTCCAGGATGCCGTCGGTGTCCGACAGGCCGTGGGAGCGCTCGTCGAAGAAGACCGGCCGCCCTTCCTGCACGCCCACCAGCGCCTCCAGGAGCGCGAGGTGGTCGGCCTTCCCGAGGTGAGCATTGCTCAGGATCTCGGGAGTAGCCAGCAGGAAGACCTCGCCGTCGCCCAGGACATGCCGGAGCATCATCGGCGACTGTCCCGCCAGGGACTGTCCTACCAGGAAGACTGCGTGACCCCTGAAGGGTGGGGCGAACGTGGCGGCAGCGGGCGACCGCATCCGGAGCCACCTGGGAGTCGGGGGGACCAGCCGGGCCACGCCCGGCCAGAGAGGAAAGACCTTGCGCACCACCGGCTTCCTGCTCTGGAGCTCTTCGGCTTGCAGGGGTCCGTAGGACCTGAGCACGGTGATGACGAGGCGTCCGCCGCCGCGGACCCAGCTCTCCTCGGAATCGGTCAGGAGCCGCGTGCGCGTGCGCTCTTCCTTTTCGCCGTCCTTTTTTTCCTCCTTCTCCTGTTCCTCTTCCTGGCCGAGGAGGGGTCCGGTGGTGGGCGCGAGGCGGAGCACGACGCCGTTTCGGGGAAGGTCGGAGTCGACCCGGCGATGGAGGGTCGAGACCGTTCCGGCCCCGCGCCCCCGAAGATAGCCGAGCGC
>JANOCF010000602.1:0-2125 GCA_031412055.1 Holophagales bacterium
GTGCTGGCGGCCATCTACCTGCTCAAGATGGTTCAGCTCACGCTCTGGGGTCCGATCACCAAGGACGAGAACCGCAACCTCCCCGATCTCTCGCTGCGGGAGCTGGCGGCGCTGATTCCGCTCTGTGTGCTCATGCTGTGGATCGGCGTGGCGCCGGAGTCCTTCCTGAAACCGAGCCGGGCGGCCCTGGCCACGACACTGTCCGAGCTCCGGGCCGGAATAGAACGGCCGGAAGTCGCGGAGACGACCCTGCGGACTCCTGAGCAGACCAGCAGCCTTTCGGAGGGGGGACGATGAACGCCGCTGAGCTGGTTAGCCGAGCCGACCTGATCAGCCTCCTGCCGGAGATGATCCTCGCCGGAGCGGGGATCGTCATCCTTCTGCTCGACGCCATCGCTCCCAGACTGCGGCGTGCCTTTACCCTCATGGCCGTGCTCGGCACGGGCGCGGCGGCCTGGGGCGCCTACGTGGCGTGGAGCACCGCCCCCGGTGACTCCTTCCTCACCTGGGGCGGCCTGCTGGAGACGAGCGGCGCCACTTACGCTCTCTCGCTGATCATCCTGCTGGCGACGGGCCTCTGCCTGCTGGCTTCCCAGGGGTATCTGCGGCGGGAGGGCATCCTGACCGGCGAGTACCACGCCCTGCTCCTCTGGTGCGCGACCGGCCTGCTCCTCATGCTGCGCGCCACCGAGCTGCTGACGATCTTCCTGGCGCTGGAGCTGTTCTCGTTCTGCCTCTACACACTGGCCGCGTTCCACCGCCGGATCAACATCGCGGGCGAGGCGGCCATCAAGTACTTCCTGATGGGCGCCTTCGTCAGCTCGTTCGTGCTCTACGGCATCGCGCTGCTCTACGGCGCCACGGGCAGCACGCGGCTGGCGGAGATCGGCCCGGCGCTGACCGGCCCTCAGGGCGTGCCTGTGATCGGCACCCTGGGTCTCCTCCTTCTGGTGGCGGGCTTCGGGTTCAAGATGAGCATCGTCCCCTTCCACGCCTGGTCGCCGGACACCTACCAGGGCGCGCCGTCGCCGTTCGTGGCGTTCCTCTCGGTGGCGCCGAAGGTGGCGAGCGCGCTGGTGCTCTTCCGGCTGCTCGATGCGGCCGTCGCGGGCGGCGTGGCCGAGACGATCGAGAAGTGGTCCGGCGTGATCGCGGCCCTCTCGGTGATGTCCATGCTCGTCGGCAACCTCCTGGCCCTGGCGCAGCGGGACATCAAGCGCATGCTCGCCTACTCCGGCGTGGCCCACATGGGCTACCTGCTGCTGGCGCTGGTGACCATGGACCGCGGCTCGCTCATGCCGGTCATCGTCTACCTCCTGGCCTACGTGCTCATGAACGCCGGCGCCTTTACGGTGGTGTCCATGCTGTACAGCCGGCCGGGCGAGCAGCACCTGATCTCGGACCTGTCGGGCTACGGCTACCGCTATCCGCTGCTCGGCGCCTGCCTTGCCATCTGCATGCTGTCGCTGGGCGGCATCCCACCGACGGTCGGATTCCTCGGCAAGTACCTGGTGTTCCTGAACGCGGTGGGAGACGGCCTCATCGGGCTGGCCGTGCTCGGCGTTCTGGCCAGCCTGGTCGGCGTCTTCTACTACCTGAGAATCGTCTACGTCCTCTACATGAAGGCAGAGGAGAGGCAGCCCGAGGGTCTTCTGCTCGACGTCTGGGGCCGGACCGCGGCGGTTGTGGCGGCAGTGGGAACTCTGGCGCTCGGGATCTGGCCCACGGGGTTGCTCCAGTGGCTTCTCGAAACAACCGCGAAATAGAAGGGTCGGCGGAGGAGGTCTCTCCGCTCACCCTCAACCGGCTCTCCTTCTACCTGCGCTGCCTGCGGCACTTGCAGGAGCTGGAGATCAAGCGCATCTCCTCCCAGGAGATGGCGCAGCGGTACCACCTCTCGGCCACCCAGATCCGCAAGGATCTGGCGCAGTTCGGAGAGTTCGGCATCCGCGGCGTCGGCTACGAGGTCGACGAGCTGGCGGCCCATCTGAACTCCCTTCTCGGCCTGGACCGCCAGCACACCATGGTGATCGTGGGCATGGGGAATCTCGGCAACGCGCTCGCCCAGTACCTCGGCTTCAACTATGGCGCTTTCAAGGTGGTGGCGGGAGTCGACAAGGACCCC
>JANOCF010000603.1:0-3796 GCA_031412055.1 Holophagales bacterium
TCTGGGACTTCGAGCCGGGCAGCTACGATGGCGGCGTGGTCGAGTACACGATCAACAATGGCTCGACGTGGCTCGACGCCTCGCCTCTCATCTCGGCCGGTGCGGGGTACAACGGGATCATCTTCAGCGGCCGCGGCAACCCCCTGGCCGGACGCTCCGCTTTCGTGAACTCCAGCCGCCGCTACACCGGCACGCAGCTCAACCTGGCGAGCCTGTCGGGCCAGAACGTCCGCTTCCGGTTCCGGATCGGCTCGGACTCGTTGAACGCCTGGTGGGGCTGGGACGTCGACGATGTCCGGATCTATCAATGCCCATGCACCTTCTCTCTCGCCAGCCCCATGGGCTTCGTCGGCGCCGGCGGCGGCTCGGGCACGCTGGAGGTCGTGACGGAGTGCGCCTGGAGCGCCTCGACCTCGACTCCATGGCTCTCGCTCTCCAACATCGGCGTGGCCAACAAGGCGACTTTCACGGCCACGCCCAACACGACGGGCAGCCCGCGCAGCGGGACCATCACCGCCGCCGGCCAGACCTTCACGGTCTACCAGGGCGCGGCCACCGACTTCTACACGATCTCGCCCTGCCGGGTCTTCAACACCGCCAGCACGACACCGCTGGTCGGAGGAGTTGCGCGCTCCTTCCCCGTCGCGGGCACGTGCGGCATTCCGGCCACGGCCACGGCGATCGCCGCCAACGTCACTGCCCTGGGCTCCCTCGCCAACGGCAACCTGACCTTCTATCCGGGTGGCGTGAGCAGGCCGCCCGCGAGCACGATCAACTTCGCCGCCGGTACGACCCCGGCGAATAACGCGATTCTGCTCCTGTCTCCGGACGGCGCCGGCACGATTCAGGTCTACCCGTTCGTGGCTGGCGGGGGCACGGTCAACGCGATCCTGGATGTGACGGGGTACTTCGAGTAGGACGGGTCAAAAGCGCCGAAGGCGCGCAGGCGTAAAGCCTGGCACTTCAGTGCCAAGTCAGGGCGCCACCAAAGAAACAAGTCCCGAAGGGACGCAGGCGAATGACCGGGGCGCCGGGCCTGCGTCCCTTCGGGACTTGAGAGATCTGGGGGATGGCAGCCTACCTGGGGTTGAAACCCCAGGCTTTACGCCTGCGCGCCTTCGGCGCTTTCTGCGGGCGAAGTTGCTGCCTTTGGAGGGCCGGAGGAGACGAGATCAGATGCCCAGGCGCCGCGCCGCCCGCAGCAGGGCGCAGGTGGACTTGCCGTCGTGGATCTCGCCCCTGGCGGCCTTCTCGATCGCTTCCTTCAGCGGCATCCGCTCCAGCTCCAGGACCTCGTCGTCCTCCAGCCCCTGCTGGGTCTGCGTGAGCCCCTTGCCGAGGAAGAGCCAGATCTTCTCGTTGCAAAAGCCGGGCGTCGGCCAGATCCAGCCCAGCGGCTCGAGCTCGGCCGGACGGTAGCCGGTCTCCTCCTCGGTCTCGCGGATGGCGCAGGCTTCCGGCTTCTCGCCCGGCTCCAGCTTGCCGGCCGGGATCTCCAGCAGCCAGCCGCCCGTGGCGTAGCGGTACTGGCGGACCATCAGAACGTCATCATCAATCACCGGGACGATCGCCACCGCTCCCTTGTGATGGACCATCTCGACGTCCATCTCCCGGTCATTGGGCAGGCGGACCTTGTCCACGGTCACGTGGATGGTCCGCCCCTGGTAGATCTCGCGGCTGGACAGCCGCTCTCCGCCCCGGCGCTGGCTCAATCGACCCTCGCGCCCGTGCCCTTGAGCTGAAGGATGCGGAAGGGGCCGTCGCCCACGGTCGCGACGTCGAAGGTCTCGCCCTTCTCCTCGGCCAGGTGCTGCAGCCACTCCACGTACTTCTCCCGCGTCATGGGGATCGCTTCGAGCGTCCCCTCGGCCACGGCCAGCTTCCCCTTGGCGGTCATGGGGAAGACGATCACGCCGTCGTCCACCTTGACCTTGAGCTTGCCACCGCCGTCGTTTCCGCCCTCCTCCGCCAGCTCCATCCAGCAGCCGGCCATGGGGCAGACGTCGAGGACCTTGCCCTCGATACGCACCTTCTTGCCCACGTAGGCATCGGGATCGGCAAGGATCCTGGAGATCGGCGTGGCCTCGGCCACGGTCACACCCTTGCCGTACTCCTCGGCCCGGATCGCCGGGACCACCAGCATGACGCCAAGAAGCACCACGAGCAGCATCGTCTTATTGGCCATCGCCGCCCTCCTTCTTCTTCCGGTTGCGCAGGAGCGCGCCGAGACCCTGCTCCTCCTCGTCTTCACCGGCCGCGGCCGTCGGCAGGAGCTGCGTCTCCTCGTAGCCGGCCGGGATCTCGAACGAGGACGCGGGCACGTCGACGCTGGTGTCGAGCTGCGTCACCTCCATGGTGCTGCGGGTGACGGTCTGCTTGCCCTTTTTCTGGGTGGTGGTGCTCACGGTCACGGTCTTGAGCGGGAAGCCCCTGGTCTTGTCCACCTCCGCGGCGATGAGCTTGTCGACCTGCTCGTTGCCGGTGCGGGGCGGGTCGGCGCGCAGCCAGACGGCCAGGGCCAGGTCCTTGAGCTTTTCGGTGGCCCAGATGTCCTGATCGGTGACCACGGCGGTCTCCTGGCCCATACCCATGACCTTGATCTTCATGTTGTAGCCGGTCCGGTAGCGGTAGTGCGTGGTCGGCTGGCCGGAGACGGTGCCGCCGTCCTCCTCCAGGAGCTTCTCGACCTTGGGGTCGGAGATCTCGATCTTCAAGAGAGGCCCCATGCCCTGCATGACGTTGCCCACCATGCCTAGCATGGCCTGCAGGTCCCACTCGGCGTAGGTCTTCTCCGCGGGGTCCACGAAGTAGATGGTCCGTCCGCCGTCCTTGCTGATCAGGTAGGCGCCCTTCTTGGCCATGGGGTTGTTCCCCGCCTCCTTGAACTCGACCTTGACCTTCTCGCCGGCCACCCAGCCCTCCACCTCGATGTTGTTGGCCTTGTTGGAAGCATCCTGGGTCTTGGTGATCGCCTTGTAATGGATGCCCGCGAACGACGGCAGGGCAGCCAGGGTGAACACGAGGGAAAGGATCAACGACTTCCGGTTGCGCATGAGGGTGATGTCTCCTTGAGGTCTTGTCTCTTCGCGAACGGGTCATTATACGTGGTTGAGGAGCATCAGCTCCTGGGGATGGGGGTCCAGGTAGACCTGGTCGCGCAGGTACTCGACGCCCAGCCGGCGCACGTGGTGGCGGATCAGGGTGACCGGCACGATCAGAGGGAGCTGGCCGAGCCGGTAGCGCTCGACGGCGCCGATCAGCTCCTGGCGGTCGCCGTCGTCGATCCGGTCGGTGACGAAGCCGGCCAGGTGGAAGAGGACGTCGGTGTGGCGGCGCCGGGTTGGCGGACGGCGCAGCACCTCGGTCATGCCCGCGAGGTACGCCCGGGCCAGCTCGCCGGTATCGTCCTTCCTGCCGGACTCTCCCAGCATCCGCCCCAGCCGGCGCATGCCGGCCTGGCTGCGGGCCATGAACAGGAACTTGTGGCGCTCGTGGAAGCGCATCAGCGAGGCGCGGGTCCAGCCTTCCTGCTCGGAGCGCAGCCAGCGCTGGCGCACGAAGATGCGGGTCACGAAGTTCTCCCGCAGGGGCGGATCGTGGAGCCTCCCTTCCTCCTCCACCGGCAGGTCGGGGAAGCGGCGCATCAGGGCGTCCGCGAACAGGCCCCGGCTTTCCTTGTTCGGTGCGCCTCCCGCGGCCGGGTAGAGCTTCACCCGTTCCATGCCGCAGCTCGGGGAGTCCTTCTTCAGGACGTAGCCGCACAAGTCTTCGCCATCGAGCGCCGCGACTCGCCGCC
>JANOCF010000604.1:0-3438 GCA_031412055.1 Holophagales bacterium
GACCTTTACGAGCTTCCGGCCACCCGCTTCGTAGCCGGGTTCGTGGGCCGGGCGAGCGCGTTTCCGGGGACGTATGAGGACGGAAAGGTCCGGCTGGCGTCGGGACCGGTCTGGCCCGGGGTGCCGGCGGACGATCTCCGCCCTGGCGAACCCGTCGAGCTGGTAGCCCGGCCCGAGTCCCTGGTATTCGTCTCTTCCGGACTGTCTGGAAAGGTCACCGAACGTCGCTATGCCGGGCCGATCTCCTACTTCGGAGTGACTCTCGACGACGGCACCGAGGTGGAGGTCATGGCCCCGTCCGAGGCGGCGAAAGAAGGCGACGCGGTCGCCATCGCTCCTGGAACTTCCGGACCGCGGCCCCGTATCTTCCGGAGCAAGGGGACAGCGTGAAAGGCCGGCTGCCGCTCCTGGGCCTGGCCGTGGCGCTGCTCCTCGCCTGGCTCGTGGGATACCCGCTGCTGATGACGCTCGTGGACGCGCTGCGGGGACCGGAAGGGTGGACGCTCACGCACGTCCGCGAGTTCGCCTCCCGGCCCGACGAATGGCTGGCCCTGTGGCGCAGCCTCTGGATCTCGCTCGCCTCCGTGGCCCTGGCCGCGGCGATCGGCATCCCGCTGGCCTTCCTGTTCGAGCGCGCCGACTTTCCCGGCCGGCGTTTCCTCGCCGCGGTCGTGGCCCTGCCCGTGGCCTTACCGCCGCTGGTCGGGGTGATCGCCTTTCTCTTCCTCTACGGCGAGAGCGGCTTCGCGTCGCGGGCGGTCCAGGGGCTGCTCGGCCTGGAAGGACCGCCGTGGCGGCTGGCCGGTCCCGGAGCCATCCTCCTGGTCCACGCCTACTCGATGTACGTCTACTTCTACCTGTTCACCCGCGCCGGGCTGTCGCGCCTCGACGCCGCGCTCCTGGAGGCGGCCTCTTCCCTCGGAGCGGGCCGGATGCGCGCGCTCTTTCGCGTGACCCTGCCGCTGCTCCGCCCGTCGCTGGCGGGAGCTGCGCTGCTCACCTTCATGACCTCCCTGGCCTCGTTCTCCGCTCCCTACCTCTTCGGCGGGACCTTCCGCGTGATGACCACGCAGATCGTCGCTTCCAAGCTGAACGGCGAGACCGGCCTGTCCCAGGTAGAGACGGTCATGCTGGCGGGGCTGGCCCTGCTCGGGCTGGCGGGGATGCGGCGGCTCGACCGCGCCGGGCTGGCGGCCACCGGAGTGCGCGGCGTCGCGCCGGCCCGCAAGCGGCTGGAGAGCGCCTGGGCGCGGAACACGGCCGGCGTCCTGGGCTGGATCCTGGCCATCTTCCTGCTCTTGCCGCACGCGGTGCTGCTCCTGGTCTCCTTCGTGCCGCCGTTCACCTGGACCGCCGAGCCCTTCCCTCCGGTCCTCGAGCTGCGCAACTGGCTGAGCCTCGTCTCGCAGCCGGAGAAGCTGCGGCCGGTGGTCAACTCCCTGTGGATGGCCACCGTCGCGACCATCGCGGCCGTGGCCCTGGGATTGGCGGCGGCTAGGCTCGCCGTAGCCCGCCCGGTGGACGGACGGCCGCGTCGCTGGCCCTGGCTGGGCGGAGCGCTGGAGGGGCTGGTGGCGATCCCCTGGGCCGTGCCCGGGACGGTCTTCGCCATCGCCCTGGCGACCACCTTCGGCGTCAACCAGCCCTGGCTGGGCCGGTTCGTCCTGATCGGCACGCCCTGGATCCTCCCGCTGGCCTACCTGGTGCGCAACCTGCCGCTCACGGGCCGCGGGGCGGTGGCGGGGCTGCGCAGTCTCGACCCGGCCCTGGAAGAGGCGGCGGCCTCGCTCGGAGCGGACCGCTGGCGCCGTCTCGGCCGGGTGGTCCTGCCGCTGCTGCGTCCGGCCATCGCGGCCGGCGCGGGCCTGGCTTTCATCACGGCGCTCGGCGACTTCGTGGTCTCGATCGTCCTGTACACCTTCGACACCCGCCCCATCTCCATCGAGATCCTGTCGAGCCTGCGGCTGCAGGACCTGGGGATGGCGGCGGTCTATGGCGTCCTGTTGATGACCGCGAGCGCCACGGCATTCCTGCTGTGGGGCCGCGGCGAGGCGCGCTGAGGTTTCCGGATCATGGAGTCGCGTTCCATCAAGCAGATCAGCGTGCTCATGGCCACGGTCTTCGTGGACATGATCGGTTTCACCATGGTCCTGCCGCTGCTCCCGTTCTATGCCACCCGCCTGGGAGCGGACGCCTCCATCGTGGGGATTCTGATCGCCGCTCACCCCTTCGCCCAGCTCGCGGTCTCGCCCTTCTGGGGGCGCCTCTCGGACCGCTACGGCCGGCGGCCGCTGATCCTGGCCGGACTGATGGCCTCGGCGGCAGCGTACGTGCTGTTTGGCCTGGCCGAGAGCTTGTGGCTGCTGTTCGCTTCGCGGCTGGTACAGGGCGCGGGCGGCGGGATCACGGGCGTGGTCCAGGCCTACGTGGCCGACTCGGTGGGGCCGGAGGAGCGGACCAAGGCGCTGGGATGGCTCACGGCCGCGACGAGCGCGGGCGTCATGATCGGTCCCGCGAGCGGATCGCTGGCTACCTACCTGGGGCCGGAAGGGCCGGGATTCATGGCGGCCGGGCTCTGCGTGCTGAACATCCTGTTCGCCTGGAAGTGGCTGCCCGAGCCGAAGCCGGAAAGCCAGACGGCCGAGCTGGGGGCCCATGCCGGGCCTCCGAAGGCACCGGTCCCGAAGCGCTCGCTGCGCAGCTCGTTCGCGGAGGTGCTATTCCATCCCACGGCCCCGATCAGCGCCCTGATCTGGGTCTATGCGATCGGCATGATGGCGTTCATGGCGATGAACGGCGTGCTGGCGCTCTACCTGAAGGACATCTTCGGGGTCACGGAGAAGACGATCGGCTACTTCTACGCCTATGTGGGCGGGATCTCGCTGGTCATGCGGGGGTTGCTCCTGGGTCCGGCCGTTCGTCGTTTCGGCGAGGTCGGCGTGACCCGCCTGGGCGCCCTTTCCCTGGCGTTGGGTCTCGCCGGCATCCCGTTCGTCACCAACCTGGTCGGGCTCGCCCTGATCGTCCTCTTCGTGCCGGTGGGGACGGCCCTGCTCTTCCCGGCCACGACCTCGCTGGTCTCCCGCGGCTCGTCGCGGTCCGAGACCGGCCAGATCCTGGGCGTGCAGCAGTCGTTCGGCGGCGTCGCGCGCATGATCGGCCCGCTCTGGGCGGGCGTCGTCTACCAGCAGGTCGGCAAGCGCTACCCGTTCTGGATGGCGTCCGCCCTGATGCTGAGCGTGAGCTTCCTCACCCTGAGACTGCAGCGGGAGGAGCGCCGGGCGGCGCCGGTCCGCGAGGCGGGAGCATGAAGGACGAGCAACCGATTGATGGCTCTGCCCAAGACCTGAGATCAGAGGAATGGCTTCATCAGAACCCGAAGGCGATGGCGGCGGTCCGGCAGGGGCTCAAGGAAGCCGCTGAAGGGAAGACTGTCTA
>JANOCF010000605.1:0-11444 GCA_031412055.1 Holophagales bacterium
GTTCTCGCAGGAGGTGGGGCAGACGCGCTTCGTCGACGTGGAGTATCCCGCGTGGGTGATCGTCGGCTATCCCGGCTACGTGCCGGAGATCCTCGACATGGTCACCATGGACGAGGTGGTCGAGGATCTAGGCATCCGAGAGTTCGCGTCGCGGACCGATCTCTACGGCGAGGTCGGCACCTTCGACGCTCCGCAGGTTATCGACAGCAAGGACCGCGAGGCGCTGACTCTCTGGCAGGCCGGGCGCCTGGAGTGGAACCCTACCTACAGGCCCTGGTTCTACCGCGACATCTGGCCCATCCTCTTCCGGCCCGACGAGTTCACCTATCTCTCCAGCGTGCTCGGGCTGTCCAACTATCCGCACAACCAGTCGGCCCGCGGGCGCTTTGATCCGAACCGCCTCTCGGTGCCGCCGATGATCGATCGCAAGGCGGTGGCCGCGTGTGAGAAGAGATGCATCGCGCGGCACCACGCGGGCGAGCTGTTCGTCGAGACGCTGGGACCCGCGCTCACGGTGCTGGAGAAGCAGACGGAGGCTCGCCTGAGCCGGGAATTGAATGATGGAGCCGGCTCCATCAGCGGATTGCTCACCGACAGCGTGGCGCACGAGCTGCGCGAAGCGCTCGCGGCTTTCGCCAGGGAGGTTCACGGGGACGAGCCTGGAGACGACTTCCGGCAGTACCTCCGGAGGTGGAAGGCGGGAGGCGACACACCGTCTTACGCGCAAGCCAAGGACACGTTGGAGACGCGCGTGCAGGAGATTCTGGCGGCGCTCCCGGGCCAGCGCATCGCGCGTTGGGATACCGAGGCCGGCCAGAACGCCGCGCGCATGGAGGACCCGGGCCGTCCGGTCCAGCCGCGGAGCGTGGCCTGGCGCCAGGGTGTGCTGCAGGTCTTCGACAGCCTGGGCGCGCAGCTCCGCGTGGCCACGCTGGAGCACCTGCGGAAGTATCACACCGGCAAGCTGCTCGAGGACTGCCGGCGCAAGTGCGTGGAGGCCAACACCCACGACCCCTATCGCAGCTTTCGCCAGTTCCTCTTCGACATCCTGCGCCAGCCCGGCGAGGAGAACCGGTTCGGCGCGGGAGGCAGGGCCAACAGCCGCACCTACAACCTGCCGCTCATGCCGCTGCTGGCTGGAGACAACCCGATCTCCAACGTGCTGCCGTCGAAGTTCCTGCGGCTCACCGACTATCAATACTTTCTCTTGCGCCAGTGGGCGGGCGGCCTGTTCTACAACGAGGAGATGGAGGGCTGGGCCAAGGCGAATCCCTGGAAGCCCTATGCCGGCTGGGTGAACAAGACCGGTCGCGACCTGGACCGCGGAGTCCTCAGCAACGTTCTGGGCGGCGCCTTCTGCCCGGGAGGCGAGGTTGGATGGATCCTGCGCAACCCCGCGGTCTATCGCGAGCCGTTCCGCATCAAGGCCGATCCGAACTTCTTCGAGTTCCAGCAGACGGCCGCGCAGGCCAACGCGAACCGGGGCGGCGTGCCCGAGGCCGACTACGTCGCCTACACGAGTATCGACCTGAGCCAGGCCAACGACTTCGATACGGGCCTGCAGCCGGGAGACCTGACCAAGTACATGGCCCTGCCGTGGCAGGCCGACTTCAACGAGTGCAGCACGCAGCCGATCGACATCACCTACAACGACTGGAACGTGATCTATCCGGAGAGCGATGGCGACTCGCTGATGGCGCGCCGGCAGAAGCTCTGGGAGACGCTGTGGTGGCCCGCCCACCGGCCTCTCCAGACGTGGGAGATCACCTCCATCTCCGGCGGCAACCCGTCGTACATCTGGGTCGACTGGAGCCGCGGCGTGCCGAGCACCAACGCCGGCGACCTGAAGATGGTCACCGAGTGGTGGAAGCTGGGTTTCGTGGTGGCCAATCCGTATGAGAGCGATCTCAAGCCGACCGAGCTGCCCCCCGATCACAAATACATCAGCGTCGAGCGCAACGCGAGGCGCTTTGAGGAGGAGAAAGAATGAGCGAGAATCCTTTCGTCGGATCGTGGACGTACCGCAGCCTGCTGAACGATCCGGACATCAACAAGCAGTTCAACGACCTGGAGTTCGGCCGCGGCACGATCGTGATCAAAGAGGGTCCGGACCAGGTGCTCCAGGGCACGATCGGCGGCGAGGGCTGGTCGCTGGCGCTGTACGGCTCGCGGGCCTACGGCTCTCCCATGCAGGTGCGCTTCCAGGGCAAGGGGCTGGTGGGCGGCGAGGAGTGGATCTACGACTACATCGGCTGGCTGGTGCCCGTCTGGCCCAACAGCAACGACCGGTTGCAGCGCCCGGCCATCGTGGGCTCGATCGTCCGCACCATTCCGCACTCGGGCAGCGACGGCACCGTGCACCCGGCCGGTGTCGTGGCCTCCTGGTACGCGGCTCAGGAGGGCTGAGGAGTCGTGGACTTCGACGTCGTAGACGTTGCGATCGTGGGGGGAGGTCCGGCCGGCTGCGCCGCCGGCCTCTCCCTGCGCTCGCACGCCCCGCAACTGTCGGTGGTCGTGATCGAAGCGTCCGCCTACGAGGGGCCGCGCATCGGCGAGACTCTGCCGCCGCCCTCCCGGCGCCTGCTGGAGCACCTGGGCGTCTGGGAAACCTTTCGCAAGCAGGGGCGCGGCGGACACCGAGAGGTCTACGGCACGGCCGCGGCCTGGGGCGGCTCGACGCCGCACGAGAACGACTTCGTCTTCAACACCTATGGAGTCGGCTGGCACCTCGACCGCGCCGCCTTCGACGCCATGCTCGCGCAGGAGGCGGAGCGCAAGGGTGTGGCCGTGCTGCGGAGCACGCGCCTGACCGGCTCCGAGCGCCAGGATGATTGGAATCTAACGCTTTCCAATGGCAAGGAGCTGCGCGCCCGTTTCGTGGTGGATGCCACGGGATCGGCCGCAGCCTTCGCTCGCCGTCAGGGCGCGCGCTTCGTCGCATCCGACCGCCTGGCCAGCTTCGCCCGCTTCTTCGAGGCCGACGGGGATGAGGATCCAGGCACGTTGGTGGAAGCGTTCGAAGACGGCTGGTGGTACACGGCGGGTCTGCCAGGAGGTCTGCGCATCGCGGCCTGCCTGACCGATGTCGATCTCGCCCGCGACATGGACCTGTACGAGACCGATCCCTGGGAGCGGCGGCTCGGTGAGACCAGTCACATAAAAGAAAGAGTTCGCGGAGCCGAGCCTCGCGGCTCCGTGATCGTCCGGGCGACTCCGTCCCGCCGCCTGGATGTCCCGGCCGGCAGGGATTGGCTGGCTGTGGGCGACGCCGCGTCGCTTTTCGATCCCCTCTCATCCCAGGGCATGCTCAAGGGCCTGCGCTCGGGCGTCTTCGCGTCCTACGCCATCGGCGATCTGCTTATGAACGGCGACGATCGGGGAATGGATCGTTACCGGCGCTTCGTGCGGGAGGAGTTCGAAGGCTACTCCCGCGCGAGGTCGCGCTACTACGCCTCCGAGCGCCGCTGGCCCGGGAGCCAGTTCTGGAAGCGGCGAATGGGAGAGGAGACGCAGCCGGTGACCGTCTAAGGGCTCACTTTTTGCCGAGCCGGTCGATCCACTCCACGAACTGCTCCAGGTACTTGCCCAGGAACTGCCGCGTCTTCTCGTCCGTCAAGCGTCCCTGATCGTCGAACTTCTCGTGCGCCCGCGCCACGAGGATTTCGGGCTGGAGCATGGCCGGCGTGTTGGTGAAGACGAAGGCCTGCCGGAGCTGGCTCTGTCCGCGGGCGCTGCCCGTCATCCCGGGAGACGCGCCCAGGATCGCTGCCGGCTTCCCTGACAGCGCCGAGCCCCGCGGGGGCCGGGAGAGCCAATCGATCGCATTCTTCAGCACTCCGGGTACGCCGTGGTTGTACTCCGGAGTGGCGATCAGGAGGCCGTCCGCGTCCGCGATGGCCTGCCGCAGCTCGATCACTCCCGGCGGGACTCCGGCCAGCTCCACGTCTTCGTTGTAGAGCGGGACCGCGTCGAGCTCGTGGATCTCGATCCGCAGCCGCTCGGGAGCGGCCTGCTGCGCGGCCCGCAAGAGGGATCGGTTGTAGGAGGCCTTCCGCAGGCTGCCCGCGATGCCGATGACACGTAAAGGCTTGAAGTCGTCCATGGAAGGAGTCTATAACGGAGACATGCCCAAGCTCCCTCTTTCCGTGCTCGACCTGGCCCCCGTCCCGTCCGGCACCACGCCCTCGCAGGCGCTGCGCAGGACGGTGGACCTGGCCGGCCTTGCCGATCGTCTGGGCTATACGAGGTACTGGTTCGCCGAGCACCACAACATTCCGAGCGTTGCCAGCTCCTCACCCGAAGTGCTGATCGGGCACGTGGCGTCGGCGACCTCCCGGATCCGGGTCGGGTCCGGCGGGATCATGCTGCCGAACCACGCGCCGCTGCGGATCGCGGAAGCCTTCCACACGCTGGAGGCCCTGCATCCCGGGAGGATCGACCTGGGACTCGGCCGGGCGCCGGGCACCGACCCGGCGACCTCGCATGCGCTGCGTCCCTTCGACGCCGAGCAGTTCCCGGCCCAGATCGGCGAGATGCTGGCGCTCTCGCGGCGCGAGGTCCCCGAGGGCCATCCGTTCCGATCCGTGCGGGTCGTCCCGGACGACGTGGAGCTGCCGCCAATCTGGCTGCTGGGCTCCAGCGGAGCCACGGCCAGGCTGGCCGGCTCGACGGGTCTGGGCTACAGCTTCGCGAGACACTTCAGCCCCACGCCGCCAGGGCCGGCGCTCCGTGCTTATCGGGAGAGCTTCCGTCCGTCCGTCCAGTTTCCGGAGCCGCACGTGATCCTCGCGTTCTCCGTGATCTGCGCCGAGACCGAGGAGCGGGCGGAGTATCTCGCCGCGACGATGGACCTCACCTGGGTACGGCTGCAGAGCGGACGTCTCGGCCCGCTGCCGAGCCCCGACG
Organism: Holophagales bacterium; assembly: GCA_031412055.1. Taxonomy (GTDB): domain Bacteria; phylum Acidobacteriota; class Thermoanaerobaculia; order Multivoradales; family UBA5704; genus DATMER01. Next base: position 4,906 of record JANOCF010000605.1, read on the forward strand.
AGGCGCTGGCCTACCCCTACACGCCGCAGGAGCGCGCGATCGCGAGCACCTACCGCGCGCTCCACTTCATCGGCACACCGGTAACGGTTCGAGCCCGGATCGAAGCCTACCTGGAGGAGAATGCTCTGGAGGTGGAGGAGGTGATGGCGTCCTCCAACATCTACAGTCACGAGGAGCGGCTGCGCTCGTACGAGCTTCTGGCCGAGGTCTTCAACCTGTCTTAACCGCGAGCGAACATGAGTTGGCGGAAGTGGGCAGCACGCTCTTATTGATTCATGGCTTCTCTTGAAGCTCGCGGAGGAGTTGATCGATGCGGGCGATCATCGCGTCGCGCGACGCCGCATACTCGGTGCTCACAGGCGGCACTTCCCAGCGGTGGACTGGAACGTCAGCGCTCAGGCTGGAAGGAAGATCGCAAAACGTAACGACCGCCGCGGCCTGATCCAGGTCCTGCTGAGCGAGCAGTTTCGGCATCTCTTCGGGGATGGGCAGTCCGTCGCCGGTAAGGCCCTTGATCGCGGGTGGGGCAAGCTCCGCATCGGGGTCGGTGCCGCGCGATACCGCCCTGAAAGGAAGGCCTGCTTTCTGGGCCGCGGCATTGAAGTGCGCGGCCGCCACCACGCTCTTCGCCGAGCCATGCTCGCAGACGAACAGGACCGTGTGAGTGTTGGATTTCATGATGTCCTCCGAATGAGCGGACAGCGCCGCGGCAAGCGCCGCATCCCTGCCTGCCAGGAAGTCTTCCAGCGTCGGCCGGACGTCGACGTCCGGCGTCACGCCATAGCCTCGTTTGAAGCTGGAGATGTCCGTCAGGCTCCACTTGACCGGGATGCGCAAGGTGATGCCGCTGGCGGGAAGCTTGAGAAAGAAGATCTGTCCTCCTGTCGGCCCTTCCGCGCTTCCCCCGGTCGGCCGACCAACGAGCCGCACGCGGCCCTCGTCCTTGAGCTTGGCGATCAGCATGGTGCTGCCGGAGCCGTTCTCTGGGCCGATCAGGATCGTGACCCGGCCCTGGAAGCGGTGAGGCGACGGAGCCGTCTTCGAAGGGCGGGGAGTCTCCTCGTACCCGCCGTCCGGCAGCTTCACGAATCTTTCTAATGGGGGCTCGAAGAGCTCTTTCGGATCGCCCCAGCTCTGGATGTGCTGGGGCAGGTCGCCATAGCGGATCGCCTTGAGCCGGACCGACCGGGTCACCGTGAAGGTCTTCTCCAGGAGATAGCGGGCCAGCCCTTCGCTGGCATCGGTCGAGCCGCCTCCGTTGCCTCGCAGGTCGACGATCAGATGCTCGGCCCCGGCCGCCCGGATCGCCTGGAAGATCGGGTCGTACACCGTCGCGGGATCGACCGGATTGCGATAGTTCACGAACGTCTCGATGCGCAGCAAGGCCGTCTTCGGGTCCAGCATCTTCCAGGAGGTGGTCTTGTGGAACTCGGCCCCCGAGGCTACGTCCGGCCAGGGCAGACCCTGCCACTCCTTGTAAGAGATCGGTTTGACGGATACGGGCCGCGTCTCGCCGCCAGTGCGCACCTCCAGCTTGAGATCGTCTGGAAAGCCGAAGAGCAACGGATAGAAATGATCGAAGTCCGAGCCCAGGAGATCGCTGTCCGCTTCGAGCTTCGACGGGACCACGAAGTCGGTAAAGCCGTCGTAGGAGACGGCTGGTCGAATCCGATCGACGATCGTGGACACCGGCACGCCGTTGATCGATACGACCTCCGTCTCCCGTTCGAGCGAGGCCTGGCCCGGATCGCTGGAGGCGACGTACATCCTCCCGTCGAACAGCCGGAAGCGGAACGGGAGATGAGTGGGGTTTTCCTTGCGAAACTTTGAAAGCGCGCCCGGAAGCTCCGCCTTGGTGTGGTCGCAGTGGATCGTGGCCAGCAACCGGGAGATCTCGCTATAGAGCTCGATATCGGAGATCGGCGAGATCGGCTGCCGCACCCGTCCCTCCAGCCGGCTGAAAGCTGCGTCCAACTCTGCCTTGGGCGTGTAGCGATGGAGACCGGGATGGACAAGCTCGAGCGCGCGCCGGGCGAGAGCCACGTCCGCGGTCGCCTGCTCCGGAGACAGCGTTTGAATCGGCGCCCGGCTGGGGGCTTGAGCCGAGATAGGGGAGAACGGGCGGAAGAGGACGATCGCCAGCAGGAAGGGGAGTGCAGAGCGAGACTTCCAGGTTCCCATGGGGTGACTCTACCCTGAATTCACCTCCTGGTTGACCCTTTCCAGAAGCAGCAGAAGCTCCAGCTCCTCCTGGAACCGCTCCGGGGTGGGAATCCATTGCGGTGTGACATCCTCGCTGTACTCCAGCTTGCCGGTTCTACCCCGCGAAGAGAAACACGTTGACCGTTATGGTCTGGGCGTTCCTGACTTCGATTCTGACGGGATTTGACTGCGAGGCCGGGACGGAATATCCGGAGGGAGGCTTGATCGTGATCGTATGAAAACCTGGAATCAGGGCGCCGAAGCCTACGCTCCCATCGGCCCCCGTCTTGTTCAGCTCTCCCCAGAGCAGATCGCCGCGATCGTTCCGCAGTTCCATGGTCGCGCCCACAACCGGGGAGCCCTGCTGATCGAAAGCCCGCACCACGACGGCTCCAAACCGGAAGTCATCCGCCCCGGGAAAGAAACCGGAGCCCTCATTTCCGCAGGCTGTGTTGAACCCGGCAATCCAGAGCAGGAGGAAACCAAGGCCAAGATAGCTTTTGCGCCGGACGACGAGCATGTCTTCGATGCTACGCCGCTTCCGAATTCGCGTCAACGCGACATCCTACTCGGCGGCTTCGAGCAAAGCGCGCAGCTCAGGTTCCTTGGCCGCCTCGACCAGGCTCTGTTTGTGCTCGCCGAGCCTGGCGCCGGAGGAGAGCAGGAGCCGGACGACCTCGAGATGGTTCTCGTTGACCGGACCATAGAGGAGAGGAAATCCGCCCGGCGCGGCGTTCGGATCGGCGCCCGCCTTGAGCAGGATTTCGCACATCTCGATGTTGCCTGTGCGTGCCGCCTCGGCGAGAGGTGTCACGCCGTATTCATTGGCCGCCTTGGCGTCGGCGCCCGCTTCGGTGAGCACCCGCACGAACGCGGCCTCTCCCGTGTCGACCGCCTCGAAGACGATCGTCTTACCGTATTCCATGGCGGGTGCGTTCCGCGCATCCGGCGCCACACCGCCGGTGAGCAGCGCCTTGAGAGTATCGAGCTGCCGCCGTTCGGTCGCGATCCAGAGCGCGGTCCGATTCGAGCCGCTCTTCACCGAAGGATCGATGCCGGCTTCGACGAAGAGCGCCGCGTGGCTCGCGTCGCCTTCGGCCACCTTCTGCAGGAACGCTTCCGGCGTGAACGCGATGCCGTCCTTTTCGAGCTTCTCGCGGGCTCCCGCCTGGTCGCTGCGGGCAGGAGCCGCGACCAGGACGAGCGCGGCGAGGGTGAGCAGGGCGAGGGGTGTCTTCATGAGAACTATTATACGGAACCTGCGCGATGGTTCGACCGATAGAGAGCGAGACCGACAAGACCTACCCAAAGAGAAAAGCAGGCGAAGCCAAGACGCTGCCCAGGCCCGAGGTTTCGGGTGCCAGCCTCTTCTTGAAGAACTTTCACGAAGGACATTTTCTTCTGGAATCCGATTCTTATAGGGGTGAATGTCGCGACCTGTGCGCTTTGCCCCGGAAGGTGGTGGCCTCTTCGAGGTCTCCAGCCGAAGCTCTTGACTTTGAGGGGCCGACAGACAATACTTATATTGGAGGCTCGGCCCAGGGGCTGCTGCCTTTTGGTGGCTCCGCAGGCATTGCCTCCTTTTTTATTCTCCGACTTGCCTAGCCTCGTACGGATCCGGCACGAAAACGATGCCGTAGGAATCGTAGACGGCCCCGTCGCGGTACCCTTCCCCTCGGAACTGAAGCTGAGCGAGCCATCGGCCATAGTCGTCGGCGATTTCCGGTCGGCCAGGCGCATCCATTCCCCGCGTCGGCAGACGAAAGCCCCAGTTTACGCAATAGATCGCCAAGTCTGCGGCTTGGACTGGGTATGTCATGTCAGACGAGACGAAGAACGGTGCCGGAACGATCCATGCCGACCGGTAGCGTCCCGTTCTAGTCTTCCGAAAGTACGCCTCGAGGCGTCGCACAAAGCGCCGGTCTTCGGTCTTCTCCACTTCATCCATCACGAGCAAGCCGTGCTGCTTCTCTTGCTCCAGAAAATAGAAGTAGCGCTCGAGAAGAAACACTTGGTCTTTCCTCAGATACTCCTCCGCCTCGTATGTATCCGGCTTGATGACGCTGCGCGGGATAGCAGTGGCGAACAAACGAGCCTTATGTTGCCTAAGGAGTTCGAACATCCCAGTCGCCATCTCCAGCGATGCCTGCCCGTAAGCCGTGAACTCTAATCTGGTCGGCGCCTTCTTCTCCAGACCTTTGGTGAGAAAACCGCGGCAGTGTTTGCGACGCTCCTCATCGGGCATCGGCGCGTCTTGGGCCGCCCACTTGAACCGGTCCTTGTCCAGAAGCTTGCAGCCTTTTAATTCAGCCTGGAACTGATGTAGCGTGGTACCAAAGGAGGCGAGCTCAAGGCGCTGCATGTCCTGAACAAACGGCCAGAGTTCCGAAGCATGCAGCGCCACGCCCCCGCGAACTTCGTAGGGCATGGTCCGGTGGTCGTGGCCGCTCTCATCCAGGAAAAGCAGATAGCTCATTCGGGAACCTCAAGGCGATTGTCGGTCTCATCGACCCACGGGAGCGGAAGCAAGGCCGAGACAGTGTGCGTTCCACTCATCCGGAGTGTCCTCGGCTCCCAAGGAAAGTCAGTTTCCCACCACTGGTCGCTCCCTGCATGTTGCGTAGGATATGGCTCCCCAGCCTCTAGCCCACGACACGCCTATACAGCGCCTCATGATGAGCCCGGCCCTCCCGCGCAATCTCCAGCCGCCCTCCCGCCGCCCAGCGGCGTAGGGTGGCGGACACGCTTCTTGGATCGACCTTGCGGCGCAGCTTGGCGCCCCAGCGCTTGCGGACCTCCTCGGTGATGGCGGCGGTGCCGAAGACCTCTCCCGGTCCGCGGGACTCCACGACGTAGGCGACCATCCGGCTGAGAGAGCCCCGGCGGGAGTCGGCCTCGATCTCCGTCCCTGAGGGTGGGACAGCGCCGGGACTTTGCTGGCCCAGGTACTTCCCGGCGGAAACGCTTGCCGTCCGGAGAGTCTCGTAACGCTCCAGCGCCGCCTGCAGTTCGGCCTCGTGGAGCGCCTTTTTCTCTTCGTGGAACTGCTGCTGGCTCGCGTGGAAGGCGAGCTGCGCCCGGTGATCGGCGATCCTGGTCTCCAACTGCGTCAACATCTGGTGAAGCGACAGACTGGTGCTCATCCACGGTCTCCCATGTCGCAAACTTAGGCTATTCGCGACATGGACCGTGCACCGAGGGGTGGCGAGCCGTCCGGATGTCGCAACAACCAGGAAGAATGTCGCAGCCTACGGTTGCGGAGCCGCAAGGATACCGGTGAGCCGGGCCTCTGTCCAGATCGGGACGTCGGCAACCGGCTTCGGAGAGGTCCAGCCTCCTGGTTCGAGCGCTCGCTGGACTCTGTTCGCGACGTCAGCTCGACAGTTTGCGCCATCGAAGAGTCTCGACGTCGCGAACTGCGCGTACTTCGCGACATCGAGCCGGTCATTTGCGACGTCGGACTGTCAGCGGAAGGCCGGCGGCTTCTTATTCGCGACATGGAGCGACACCGGGGAGGCTCCGGAAGCTTTCGATGTCGCAGCTTGAGCTTCGGCTGCGACAAGCTGCGCGTATGTTGCGACGTCGGAGGGTATGGTTGCGACATCGCAGCCGGTTGATGTCGCAAAATTGGGGAAGTACGCGACGTACTTCGAGAGGTTTGCGACGTACTCCGACCAGCGGGGCTCAGCGACCCTTCCGGCTTTCTCCGGCAAGGGCGCGGCGAACGGCCTCTTCCACTCCCATGGGACGTATGGCGAAGGTCGTGCGGGCGGAGTCGTCCCGCACCACGGTGGTATGGACGATGCTCTCGATGAGCTTGCGTCCGATCCGGGCGTAGAGCGGCGTGACCAGTCCGAGCCACAGGCTGGAGAGGAACGGGGTCAGCAAGGGCACGGGGATCATCCGCAGCCGTTTCCCGCGTTGCCGGGCGTAGGCGCGCATGATGTCCGCGTAGGTGACCTGGTCGGCGCCGCCGATCTCGTAGACGCGGTACTCGGAGACGGGAAGCCGGAGCGCTGCCAGAAGGTACTCCAGCACGTCGTCGATGGCGATGGGCTGCGCCGGCACGTTGACCCACCGGGGCGTGATCATGACCGGCAGGCGCTCCACCAGCGAGCGGATCATCTCGAACGAGAGGCTGCCGGCGCCCATGATGATCGACGCGCGAAACTCGAGCACCGGCACGCCCGACTCACGGAGGATCTGCCCGACCTCCTGCCGGCTGCGCAGGTGGGGCGAGAGCGCCTCGTCGTCCCTGCCCAGCCCGCCCAGATAGATGATGCGGGCTACGCCGGCCGCCTTCGCCGCCTGGCCGAAGTTCAAGGCCGCCTGCCGGT
>JANOCF010000606.1:0-5417 GCA_031412055.1 Holophagales bacterium
CCCTTACGAGACTTCATGAGCTTTACGAAACAGGTTTCCCTGACCCCTGAATCCGCGCCCGACCGTATGCCCGTGTCGGCGCGGCTGACCGATTTGAAGGAGCTGACCAAGCCCGGCATCACTCTCATGGTGGTGCTCACGACCGGGCTCGGCTACCTGCTCGCGGAGCAGGACGCGATCTCGTTCGCCCTCCTGGTCCATACCCTGGTCGGGACCACCCTGGTCTCGGCCGGCGCCTCGGTCCTGAACCAGGTCATCGAGCGCGAGACCGACGCCCTGATGCGCCGCACCGCCCAGCGCCCGCTGCCCGCGGGACGGATGAGCCCGGACGCGGCCCTGCTCTTCGGTGTGGCCCTGGGCGTGACCGGCCTCGCGCAGCTCGCACTGGCCGTCAACCTGCTGACCGCACTCCTGGGCGCGGTCGCGCTGGCGGGCTATGTCTTCGTCTACACACCCATGAAGCGGGTCAGCTCCCTGTCCACGGTGATCGGCGCGATCCCTGGCGCCATCCCGCCGATGATGGGGTGGAGCGCCGTGCGCAACGAGGTCGACCTCGCGGCCTGGGTGCTCTTCGGCATCCTGTTCTTCTGGCAGATGCCCCACTTCCTCGCTATCGCCTGGCTCTGCCAGGACGACTATCGCGACGCCGGTTTCCCCATGCTGACCGTGGGCGACACCGATGGGCATCGCACCGCCCGGCAGGTCCTGCTCTACGGAGCGGTGCTGGTGCCGGTGAGCCTGATGCCGTCGCTCCTCGGTCTGATGGGGAGCGTCTATTTCGTGGGAGCCCTGGCTCTCGGCCTCGCCTACCTGGGGTTCGGCGTGGGATTCGCCCGCAGCCGCACCATGCCGGGAGCCCGCCGGCTGATGCTGGCCTCGATCCTCTACTTCCCGGCCGTCCTGCTGGTCATGCTCCTCGACCGCGTTGTCTCCTGAGGCTGACATCGTTCCTCCTGCCGTTGAGGCGCAGGGTGTCGAGTACGCTTACCGTACTCGGAAGGCTGGCGTGCGCAAGGCTCTCGACGGCCTGAGCTTCCAGGTCGCGGCCGGGGAGATCTTCGGGTTCCTCGGGCCCAACGGCGGCGGCAAGACGACCCTGTTCCGCATCCTGGCCACGCTGGCCCGGCCGCAGGGCGGCACCGTCCGCGTCTTCGGAACGGACCTGGCGTCCCAAGCGCCGGCCGTGCGCCGCCGGCTCGGCGTGGTGTTCCAGAACCCGAGCCTTGACATTCATCTCACCGTGCGCGAGAACCTCGTCCACCAGGGACATCTCTATGGCCTGGGCGGCCGGGACCTCGCCGGACGGATCGACGCGGCCCTGGAGCGCTTCGGTCTCTCGGATCGCGGGTCCCAGCGCGCCCTGGAGCTCTCGGGCGGGCTGCGCCGCAGGGTGGAGATCGCCAAGGCTCTCCTCCACGGCCCGCGGCTGCTGCTCCTGGACGAGCCGAGCACCGGGCTCGATCCCGGCGCCCGCCGCGACCTCTGGAGCACCCTCGAAGACCTCCGGCGGGAAGGCGTGACCGTCCTCCTCACCACCCACTTCATGGAGGAAGGGGACCGCTGCGACAGGCTGGCGCTGATCGACCGCGGCATCCTGGTGGGCGAAGGGAGTCCGGCAGCCATGAAGGAGGAGATCGGCGGCGACGTGATCACCCTGTCCGCACCCGACCTCGAAGCTCTCTCCCGCGATCTTGGGACCCGCTTCCCGGACCTCGCTCCCGAGATCCGGGATGGCGCGGTGCGGCTGGAGCGCGAGCGCGGGCATGAGCTCGTGGCGCGCCTGATCGAGGCGCTGCCCGGCCGGGTCGACTCGGTCACCGTTGCCCGGCCCACTCTGGAGGACGTCTTCCTCCATCGCACGGGACGCCGGCTCTACGGCATCGAGGAGGCCGCGTGAGCGCGAGCGCCGTCAGGACCCTGTGGAAGCGGGAGCTGGTCCGGTTTTTCCGCCAGCCCAGCCGCATGGCCGGCGCCGCGGGCTCGCCTCTCATCTTCTGGATCCTCATCGGCAGCGGTCTCTCCGGCTCCTTCCGCCTGCCGGGCGGGCCGGCGGACCAGGACTACCTGGAGTACTTCTTCCCCGGCACCATGGTGCTGACGCTCCTGTTTGCCGCGATCTTCTCGACCATCTCGGTGATCGAGGACCGCAACCAGGGCTTCCTGCAAGGAGTGCTGGTCGCTCCGGTCTCCCGGGCATCCATCGCCGCGGGCAAGGTGCTGGGCGGGGCGACGCTCGCCTGGATGCAGTCCGTGATCTTCCTGGCCCTGGCTCCTCTGGCGGGCATCCGGCTCACCGTCTCTTCGGTGCTGGCCGCTGCCGGGGTGCTGGCCATCCTCGGCGTCGCTCTCACCGCCGTGGGTTTCGCCTTCGCCTGGCGGGTGGACTCGGTGCAGGGCTTCCACGCGGTGATGAACCTTTTGCTGGTGCCCATGTGGCTCCTGTCCGGAGCCTTCTTCCCGCCGTCCGGTGCGCCGTACTGGCTGGGAATGTTGATGAAGCTCAACCCTCTCACCTATGGCGTGGCCGCGCTGCGCTGGGCTCTCTACGGCTCGGCAGAGTCGGTGGGACCGGGCCTTCCCGGTCCGGCCGTCGCCATCGCCGTGACCCTGGTGGCCGCAGTTCTCGCTTTCGGACTCGATCTCCTTGCCATGCGGGGACGGGAGGCTTGAGCATGCCTCTGCGCCGCGGTCTCCTCTGGGGGTTCCTGGTGGTTGCCCTGCTGGCGGTGGTGGCCGCCGCGGCGCTGCAGCGCCTGCGCAAGCCGGACCTGCCCGTCCTGGGCCACGTGCCCGAATTCTCCCTGGTCAACCGGGACGGCCGGACCATCCGCCTGGCCGACCTCGCGGGCACCTCCTGGGTCGCGGACTTCGTCTTCACCCGCTGCCCCGCCTCGTGCCCGATGATGAGCGCGCGGATGGCCCGGCTGAACCGCGACATATCGGCGAACCTCAACGTCCAGTTCGTCTCCTTCAGCGTCGACCCCACCTACGACACCCCGGAGGTCCTGCAGCGCTATGCGGCCGGCTTCCAGGCTCCCGATCGCTGGCTCTTCCTCACGGGCGGGCGCCAGGAGATCCGCGACCTCTGCGTCGGCGGATTCAAGCTGGGGCTCGACATGGATCCTCCGCCCGGAGAAGCCGGTCCGGAGCCCATCCTGCACAGCACGCGCTTCGTCCTGGTGGACGGCGAAGCCAACATCCGCGGCTACTACGAGGCCTTCGACGAGGCTTCCATGAACAAGCTGCGGACCGACCTGAAAGGTCTTGCCGCAAGCCGGTAGCCGCATTGCGGCGTGCGGCTTGTGAAGCGGCTGTCGTAGACTCAGCCGTCTTATTCGGACAACCGCTTTCGCATGAAGTTTTCGGATGCAAAGATAGCTGGGCGAGGCGACCCGGCCAGACTACCCCGGACGGGGTTGACTGAGCCTGGCTGCGCTCTGCCGGTTCGACCATGAGAGGCTGGAGGAACGTCCACGATGGCACTAGTTGACGATCACGTGCACCACGCAGCCGGTCACGCCGATGCCCACCATGAGCTCAAGTTCTGGGAGAAGTACATCTTTTCCCAGGACCACAAGGTGATCGGCATCCAGTACGGCTTTACCTCCCTCGTCTTCCTGCTCTTCGGCTTCAGCCTGATGATGCTGATGCGCTGGCAGCTCGCCTTCCCGGGCAAGCCGATCCCGCTCGTCGGTGCCCTGTTCGGAGCACTCAACGCGCCCGGCGGCATCATGCTCCCCGAGTTCTACAACCAGCTCGGGGCCATGCACGGCACGGTCATGGTGTTCCTCGGGATCGTGCCGCTCGCGGTGGGCGCGTTCGGGAACTACCTGGTACCCCTCCAGATCGGGGCGCCGGACATGGCCTTCCCGAAGCTCAACATGGCGAGCTACTGGACCTACTTCGTCGGCGGCGTGATCATGGTCTCCAGCTTCTTCGTGGAGGGCGGCGCGGCGTCGTCGGGCTGGACGTCCTACCCGCCGCTGTCGGACATCGCGCCCAAGGCGCATATCATTCTCAACGGCCAGACCATGTGGCTCTTCGGCATGCTCTGCCTGATCATCTCGTCGCTGCTCGGCTCGACCAACTTCATCGTCACCATCATCCAGCTCCGGGCTCCGGGCCTGACCTGGATGAGACTGCCGTTCTTCGTCTGGGCCCAGTTCGTGACCTCGTTCCTGCTGCTGCTGGCCTTCCCGGCCCTGCAGGCGGCGGCGGTGCTCCAGGGCATGGACCGGATCGCCGGCACCAGCTTCTTCCTGCCGAGCGGCCTGGTGGTCTCCGGCCAGCAGCTCGCCGTCTCCGGCGGCGGCAGCCCGCTGCTCTGGCAGCACCTGTTCTGGTTCCTGGCCCACCCCGAGGTCTACGTGCTGATCCTGCCGGCGTTCGGGATCATCGGCGAGGTCATCGCCAACAACACCCGCAAGCCGCTGTGGGGCTACAAGTCGATGGTCTACGCCGTCGTCTTTCTCGGCTTCATGTCCTTCATCGTGTGGGCGCACCACATGTTCATGACCGGCATGGGCACGGTGATGAGCACCTTCTTCCAGACCACGACGATGATCATCTCGATCCCGTCCGTGATCGTGCTGACGGCGATGATCATCTCGCTCTGGGGCGGCTCGATCCGGTTCAACACCCCGATGCTGTTCGCGCTGGCGTTCCTGCCGATGTTCGGCATCGGCGGCCTGACCGGCCTGCCGCTGGGCCTCGCGCCGACCGACATCCACCTGCACGACACCCTCTACGTGATCGGGCACTTCCACTACGTGGTGGCTCCCGGCACCATCTTCGCGATGTTTGCCGGCATCTACTACTGGTTCCCGAAGCTCACCGGCAAGAAGATGAACGAGGTGCTGGGCAAGATCCATTTCTGGTTCTCGTTGATCTTCATCAACGGCGTCTTCATGCCCATGTTCATCCAGGGCCTGGCCGGCGTGTCGCGCCGGCTCTATGACGGCGGCGAGGCCTACGCCCATGCCCAGGGTGTGCTCGAGTGGAACCGGATGATGTCGTTCTCGGCCTGGGGCCTCGGCCTGGCGCAGATCCCGTTCATCATCAACCTCTTCTGGAGCATGACCAAGGGGAAGAAGGTGAGCTCCAACCCCTGGGACGCCACGACCCTGGAGTGGGCCGCGACCACCTCGCCTCCGCTCGCCCACGGCAACTTCGCACAGGTTCCGACGGTGGTCCGCGGACCCTACGATTACAGCCTGCCCGGAGCGCCGCGGGACTTCGTTCCGCAGCATGAAGGGTAGAGAGGAACGACGATGGAGATTCCCTACAACGTAGAGCCCCGTCCCGACACAGGGTTGTACAACGCGAAGCTGGGCATCTGGCTGTTCCTCGCTTCGGAGGTCATGCTCTTCGGCGCGCTGTTCTCGTCGTACAACCTGCTGCGCACCGGCGCTCCGGTC
>JANOCF010000607.1:0-3524 GCA_031412055.1 Holophagales bacterium
CGCCGAGCTCGCGTCGATGGTGCCGGTTTCCGGCTCGGCCTACACGTACACATACGCCACTCTGGGCGAGCTCGTCGGCTGGATCATCGGCTGGGACCTCATCATCGAGTACGCGGTCGGCAACGTGGCCGTGGCCATCTCCTGGTCCGGCTACTTCCAGGAGCTGCTGCGCGGCATGAACGTCGAGTGGCCGCTCTGGCTGGGCACCGACTACCGGACCGCGGTCCAGGCTGCCGGGCAGGTCGCCGAGGCGCGCGCCGGCGGGTCGGACCTGGAAGCTCTCGGCGTGGTCGTCGAGCGCTCCGCCCGCGCCCTGGAGCAGGCGCCGCAGGTCTTCGGCTTCCCGCTGGTCTTCAACCTCCCGGCCTTTCTGATCGTCATGGCCATCACCTGGGTGCTGGTGATCGGCATCCGGGAGAGCGCCTGGTTCAACTCCTCGATGGTCGTCCTGAAGCTCGGCATCATCGGCTTCTTCGTGATCCTCGGCGCTTTCTACATCGAGCCGTCGAACTGGACCCCTTTCGCGCCCAACGGCTTCGTCGGCATCTCGTCAGCGGCAGCCATCATCTTCTTCGCCTACATAGGATTCGACGCCGTGTCCACGGCCGCGGAGGAGACCAAGGACCCGCAGAAGGACATGCCGTTCGCCATCATCACCAGCCTGGTCGTCTGCACGGTCGTCTACATCCTGGTGGCGATCGTGCTCACCGGCATGCTCCCCTGGACCCAGCTCGGCACGGCCGAGCCGCTGGCCACGGCGTTCTCCGCGCGGGGGATGGGCTGGCCGGCGCTGATCATCTCCCTGGGCGCGGTGTTCGCCACCACCTCGGTGCTGCTGGTCTTCCAGCTCGGCCAGCCGCGCATCTTCTTCTCCATGGCGCGCGACGGCCTGCTGCCCTCGTGGGCGGCCAAGGTCCACCCGAAATACCGCACTCCCCATGTCACCACCTGGATCACCGGGATCGCGGTGGCGGTGTTCTCGGGCATCGCGAACATCAACGAGGTGGTGGAGCTGACGAACATCGGCACGCTGTTCGCCTTTCTCCTCGTCTGCATCGGGGTGATCATCCTGCGCCGCAAGGACCCCGACCGGCTGCGGCCGTTCCGGGTGCCCGGCGGTGACTGGCTGGTGCCGCTCCTGGGCGCCGGCTCCTGTCTCTTCCTGATGTTCTACCTGCCGCCGGCCTCCTGGTGGCGGTTCATCGGCTGGCTCGTCCTCGGCATGGCGGTCTACTTCGCCTACGGCTACGGCCACAGCGTGGTGGGCCGGGGAGCCGGCCGGCCGGTCACCGGTTTCGGGCAGAAGCTGTCGGCGTTCGGCTTCCTGATGGCCGGCATCGGCCTGTTCCTGATCCCGCACGACGCCGGGCTCGGGCAGCTCCTGGCCGAGGCGGGCAACGCGGCCGATCCTGACCACGGGCGGGCCCTGCTGGGGCTGTTCCTGATCGTGGGCGGGGTCGTCGTGGGAGTGGCGGGGACGCTCGTCGGGAGCCGGGAGCCGGAATGAGCCTGCCGCTGATCGCCGTGGCGGTACTGGCGGTGCTGGTGGCCGCCTACAACCTCTACGGCAACTGGGTGGCGCGGCAGTTCTCGATCGACGACAGCCGCGTCACGCCTGCCCACCGGATGAACGACGGCGTCGACTTCGTGCCGACGCGGCCGTTCTATCTTTTTGCGCAGCACTTCTCGGCCATCGCGGCGGCCGGCCCCATCGCGGGGCCGATCATCGCCTGCCAGGCCTTCGGCTGGCTGCCGTGCCTGCTGTGGATCTGCCTGGGGGTGGTGCTGATCGGGGCGGTGCACGACTTCTCGAGCCTGACCGCTTCGGTGCGCCACGGCGCCACCTCGATCGCCGAGATCACGGGCGAGCATCTGGGCCGGCGCGCCGGCCTGGCCATGATGGCCTTCATCTGGATCGCGCTGGTCTACGTGATCGTGGCGTTCGTGGACATCACGGCGCGCACGTTCGTGGTGGGCACGGAGGAGCTGGCGGCCGGGACGTTCGACTTCCATCCGGGCGGCGCGGTGGCGGCGGCGAGCGTCCTCTACCTGCTGCTGGCCTTCGTCCTCGGGGTGGTGCAGAAGCTCTGGAACCCACCGCTCTGGCTGGTAACGGTGGTGTTCGTCCCGGCGAGCTTCGCCTCGGCGTGGGCGGGCACCTGGCTCGCGGACTCCTTTCAGCTCGGGGTGGGGCAGTGGTCGACCGCGATCCTGATCTACTGCGGGCTGGCGTCGCTGCTGCCGATCTGGCTGCTTCTCCAGCCCCGCGGCTACCTGGGCGGCTTCATCCTCTACGCGGCGCTGGCCCTGGGGGTGATCGGGATCTTCTTCGGCGGCTACGAGATCCAGCAGCCGGCTTTCAAGGGCTGGGATACCGGAGCTACCCCCGGCATGACCGGGACGCTCTTCCCCTTCCTCTTCGTGACGATCGCGTGCGGAGCCTGCTCGGGCTTCCACGGCCTGGTCTGCTCGGGGACGACGTCGAAGCAGGTGGACAAGGAATCGCACCTCCAGCCGGTGGGCTACGGCGCGATGCTTGCGGAGGGGTTCGTGGCGCTGATCGCGCTGGTGACGATCATGATCCTGCTGCCGGCCGAGACCAAGGGTTTGGCCCCGGGCACGATCTACGGCAACGGCATCGGCAACTTCCTGGCGCTGATCATCGGCAAGGAGAACCTTCCCTTCGCCATCACCTTCGGGGCGATGGCTTTCTCGACGTTCGTCTTCGATACGCTGGACGTCTCGACCCGGCTGGGCCGGTATCTCCTCCAGGAGCTGCTGGGCATGCGGAACAAGGCGGGCGCGATCCTCGGCACGGTGCTGACGGTGGCGGCGCCGATGCTGCTCCTGAACTTCTCGGGCGAGGGGATGTGGCAGAAGTTCTGGACCCTGTTCGGGGCGTCGAACCAGCTCCTGGCCGCGCTGACGCTGCTGTCGGTGACGGTCTGGCTCCACCAGGCCCGGAAGCGGATCGCCTTCACCCTGTTCCCGATGATCTTCGTGCTGACGATCACCCTCTGGGCCCTGGGCAAGCTGACGTACCTGAACCTGCTGGCGACGAAGGGCTTCGACGTCGAGCTGCTGAACGGCGTGGCGGCGTTGCTGCTGATCCTTCTGGCGCTCTACCTGGCTGTCTCGGCGCTGCTCAAGGTGCGGGGCGACAGGCAGGGGCGAGCGATATCCGGGGGGATCGCGGAGGCGTAGGGGTATACTGATCATCATGGCACGGGCGGCTCTCCCACTTCCTCCCCCCGGTTTCGACGAACTCTCGATCGAAGAGAAGCTCGACTACGTTCAATCCTTGTGGGATCGCATCCCTGCCCCTCCCGAGGCTATGCCTGTCCCCGACTGGCACCTTGAGCTCGTCCGGGAGAGTCTGGCCGAGTACGAAGCCGATCCCGAATCCGGTAACGTCTCCTGGGAAGAGTTCCAGGAGATGCTTTCCAAGAAGTTACCCACCTCCGGCTCGTGAGATCGCGCCTCGTCGTCAGACGGAGGGCAGCGCTCGAGTCCCAGAAGGCTTA
>JANOCF010000608.1:0-5698 GCA_031412055.1 Holophagales bacterium
TCCCTGATCGAACGTGGAGGCTCCGAACGCCGAAGGCGGCACGCTGGTCGAAATCTCCCTTCCGTCGACGGTGAGCGAGCCGTCGAAGGCGATCTCCCGGATCGTTGCCATGCCTCCCGGCGGGTTGCCGAGGAACTGCCAGGACGGGTTGACCTGAAACGGCCGGATTGCCACGAAAAGCCGGGGACGCGCCTCCTTGCTGCCTCGGTTGCGCACCCGGTAGCGGGCCCGGAGGACCGACGACCCAGGCTCGCCCGTGGCGTAGGCGGTGACGTCCAGGGAAAGAGCGCCGCTCTCCCACGTGACCGAAGGGATCGGCAGGTAACCCTCGGCCAGCGACGGGGTCTTCTTTACATCGTTCCAGGTGACGAGACGGCCGTCCTGCAACAGGAACGGCTCGACGGAGAACCCGCCCTTGCCGCTCTCCAGCATGCCCTCCTCGTTGAAGAGGCCCTCGGGCGTGTCGCGAGGGACTCCGACCACGGTCCAGTACGACTGCTCGCCCGTCAGCCAGCGGGGATAGGCGCCGCGTGGAGCGTCCTTGCCGATGGTCGCGAAAAAGGTTTCCTTGGAGGAGGCCCACTCCAGCGGCTTCACGTCGATGGCGGGCTTGCCGGAACCTTCCAGGAACCGCAGACGCAGGTGGCGCGATTCCGTCTCTGGAAGGAAGAGGTAGTCCTTGCCGCCGTTGCTCCCTTCTACGGCGCGGATCGTCTTCCACTCCGCGCCGTCGTCCGAGATCTGGACCTCGTAGCTCGAAGCGTGGGCGCCACTCCCCCAATCGATCACCAGGCCGCCGTACTCGCGGGGCTCCAGGAAATCCATGGAAAGGTTTTCCGTGGATGCGACGATCCGCGGTGTGCGGTCGTACGGCTTCGCTGGCGGCAGTGGGCGCAGGACCAGGTCGTCGAGAAAGACGGTCCCTTTGCCGCCCGTGCCGGCCGTGATCGCAAGCTCCAGGGCCGCGACGTTGCGGATCTCTCCGCCTCCCGCCGGTCCCCAGGCGAACTGGATGTGCCGCTTCTTCAGGCGGATCTGCGTCCACTCGCGCGGGAACTCGAAGTTGCGGCGGTTCACCCACCAGACGTTGTCGCCCGTGGGATCGACCAGCTTGAACTCGAGGTTGTTGACCGGCGCCTCGGCGCGCATCCGGAACGAGATCTCGTAGTTGTCGGGCAGGGAAAACGGCAGATCCTTGCGCGCCACGGCATAGCCCGCTCCACCGTGGAAGTCGAAATCCAGACGCAGGGCGCCCTTCTCTTCAGACAGATCGAGGGAGACGCCATCCGACGGCACGGACTTCCAGCCGGCGATATCGGCGATGCTCTCGAAGTCGTCGAGGATCCGGACGGAGGGCGTTGCTCCGAGAAGAAAGAGAAGAGGAAAAAGCAGGAGCAGCCGCTTCATTCCTTGACGCTTCCCATGGTGATGCCCTCGATGTATTGCCGCTGCAAGAAGAGGAACAGGAGGAGCCCCGGCAGAACGGTGACCACCGCACCCGCCATCATCAGCTCGGTGTCCTGCACGTGCTCTCCGGAAAGATTGGCGAGCGCGACCGGCAGGGTGTACTTGCTCTCGTCGGTCAGCACGGTCAGGGGCCACATGAAGTCGTTCCACGAGGAGAGAAATGTGAACACGCCCAGGGTGACCAGGATCGGGCGCAGCAGCGGCAGGACCACCGACCAGTAGATCCGCAGCTCCGATGCGCCGTCGAGGCGCGCCGCGTCGAGCAGTTCGTCAGGGATGCCCTGCGCAAACTGCCGGACCAGGAAGATGCCGAAGACGGTGGCGATGCCCGCAACCAGCACTCCGCCGAAGGAGTTGACCAGACCGAGCGCCCGGATCTCCAGAAAGAGCGGCAGCACCGTGACCTGCGGCGGCACCACAAGGGTGGCCAGCAGGATCGCGAAGAGACGCTTTCGGCCAGGGAAGCGCAGCTTGGCGAACGCGTACCCCGCCATCGAGTTGCAGAGCAACGAGACAGCCGTGATCATCGACGCCAGAAACAGCGTGTTGGCGAAGGTCCTGCCCAGGTTGAGACGGGAGAAGAGCGTGGCGTAGTGATCGAGCGTCGGCCGCGACGGCAGGAGGCGCGCCGGCAGGGTCATGGCCTCGCCCGCGGGCATCAGCGACGCCGAGACCATCCACAGCAGAGGAAGGGCCGTGAGCAGCGCGAGGAGGAACAGCGTGCCGTTCACGGCCAGCATGGCCCATCGACGACGGTTCATGTGGCTTTCCTCCCACGGCCCCCGCGGATGGCAACTTGGAGAGCGGTCGCGGCGATGATCATCGCAAACAGCACGAACGCGATCGCCGCCGCGTTGCCCAGGTTCCACCAGCGGAAACCTTGCTGATACATCAACAGGGTGATCGAGGTCGTGGCGTAGAGCGGCCCGCCGCGCGTCATCACGTAGGGTTCCGCGAAGATCTGGAACAGGCCGACCGTGGTGAGCACCGCCACGAACAGCGTGGTCGGCACCATGAGCGGCAGGGTAATGTCCCGGAGCTGCCGCCAGGGGCTCGCTCCGTCGAGCTCCGCGGCTTCGTAGAGCGATATCGGGATGGCCTGGAGACCGACCACGTAGATCACGAGCCCATAGCCAAAGCTGCGCCAGACCGCGAGCAGGGTGATGGCTACGGTCGCCCAGGTCGGATCGCCGAGCCAGTCGATCGGCGGCACACCGATCAGGCCGAGCATCTGATTGATCAGTCCGTAGCGCGGGTGGTACAGGTAGCGCCAGACCACGGCCACCGCCACCAGCGTGGTGACCACGGGCGCGAAGAAGATCGTGCGGAAGAGCCCGCGAAACCGCGCCAGCTTGGAGTGCACCAGAAGGGCTCCGCCGAGCGACGCGGCCAGCGTCAGCGGCACGCCGACCACGACGAAGACGAGGGTGTTGCGCAGCACCTTCCAGAACAGCGGATCCTGCAACAGCCGGAGATAGTTCTGGACACCGACGAAGCGCGCGTTGCCCGGGTCGGCCAGGGCGTAGATGTCGAAGTCGGTCAGGGACAGGAACAGGGCCGCGATCAGCGGCAGGACGAAGAAGAGAACGATGGCACCCAGGGCGGGTGACAGGAGATACCAGGCGGCCCGCCGCTCGGCAGGCCGGCCGCTTCTCTCCTCCACCTCTTCGGGGCTCATCGCTCCCCTTCCTCCGCGGCCCGCGCGGCCCGGTCGAGCAGCCAGCGCCGCTTCTCGAGCATCCGGTCCACGTCGGCGTCGAGGCGGGCGAGCGCGGTGTCCAGATCGACCCCGCCGCGCATCACCTGCTCGGCGGCCTCGGCCACCCGCGTGGCGATCTGCTCCCACTCCGGAACCTTGGGCGTGGGCGCGACGTGCTCGAGCTGTTTGAGGAAGACCGCGGTCTTCGGATCGTCGGCGAGCCCGGCCAGCTTCCACGCCGCTTTGCGCGCCGGCAGGTCGCCCGACAGCTCGTAGAAGCGGGCCTGCTGAGCGGGCTCGGAGAGGTACTCCAGCCACGTCCAGGCCGCCTCGGGCTGCCGGGCCTGGCGGAAGAGGACCAGGCTGGAGCCGCCCGCGAGGGACAGTCCCGGATAGGGCATGCCCTCTTCCGGCGGCGGCAGCGGCGCCGTGGCCCAGCGGTCCTGCATCTCGGGCGGCATCCGGTTGCGGAACTCTCCCAGGTTCCAGGGGCCGGTGATCACCATCGCGAAGTAACCCTCCGCGAGCTGCTGGTACATGTTGGCGATACCCTGGTTGTCGAGAGCGGGAGCCAGCTCCGAGGTATAGAGGTCGAGATAGAAGGACATCGCCTTCTTGAAGCGCGGGTCGCGGAAGGCACCGTTCCGGCCGCCGCCGGAGAGCAGTCCCGCGCCGCTCTGCAGGCCGAAGATGACCGGCTGGGTCCACTCGTCGATCGGCAGCAGGATGGCGAAGCGGCCCGGTCCTGCGTGGCGCTTGATCCCTTCCATGGCCGCGCGCCACTCGCTCCAGCTCTTTGGCGGCCAGGGCACGCCCGCGGCGGCCACAAGGTCGGTACGGTAGAAGAGCACGCGCGTGTCCACGTACCAGGGCAGGCCCCAGGTCTTGCCGTCGATTACGTTGGTGTCCCAGATCCCGGGGAAGGAGTCGCCGCGGAGAGACCCGGGAATCCGGGCATCCAGGGGCGCCAGGGCGTCGAGGAAGACGAACTCCGGAATCCAGGTGTTGCCGAGCTGCGCGGCATCGGGGGTGGCGTTGCCCACGAAGGCGGTGAGCAGCTTCTCGTGAGCCGCCGTCCAGGGGATCTGCTGGACTTCAATCCTGATGTCGGGATGGCGGCGCTCGAACTCCGGCACCAGCTCGCGTACCACTTCCCCTTCGCGGCCGAACGCCCAGAAGCGGACGGTGGCGCGGGCGTCCGCGTCTCCGCGCCCGCAGCCGACCGTGAAGAGGGCGAGCAGCGCGAGGAGACGGAGGGCTCTCAATCCAGCCATCCCCCCGTGAACCCTGCCCGCTCCAGGCCCCGGCGCACGTGCGGGTTGCGCTGCATCACGCGCCAGACGAGGCCCGAGCGGTGGTTTTCGATCATGGCCACGATCGGCCCCTGATCGATGCCGAGATAGTCGCCGTCGAACCAGCCCACCCCGGGCACCACGCGGCCATGCTGCGTGCGCGTCGCGAAGGTCAGGCTGGGGTTGAAGGAGTCGAGAAAACCGTACTTGGAGACCAGGTGCTCGCCCCAGCGCCTGTGCATCTCCTCGATGGCGGGGATGACCACCTCAGGGGCAAAGGCGATGGACGAGGCCGCGGCCGTGGGCGCGATGGTGCCGTCGTCGCGGATCTCCCCTTTCGCGGCTCCGCGCGCGGCGTAGGTCATGAAGCGGACCTTGAGGCCGTCGATCTCAAGGTCGGCGTCGATCGGCCCATCGCAGGCGGTGAGACCCCAGACGTTTTCACCGTAATCGCGGAACCTGCCCGGGTTCTCGATTGCATAGGCGCGCTGGGAGAGCGTGGCGCGGCGCGAGTTCTCGAAGTAGTCGATGCCCTTGCCGCGCATGTAGGCATCCTGAATCCCGCGGAAATCGATCCACACGTGCGAGTACTGGTGGCCGAAGAGCGGCGCGAAGTTGACGTGCTCCTGGCCGTGGAACTCTCCCCAATTGTAGGTATCGGTCCACGCCTTCCAATCGGAGGGATCGATCGGATGCGTGGGCGAGCCCAGGGCGAGCACGTAAAGGATCATGGCCTCGTTGAGGCCGACCCACTCGTGCTCGATGAAACCTTTCTCCGGGTGCCAGCCCATCGAGACCCTCGGCGGCTCGGGACGGGCCCAGTTCCACTCCGCCCGCCGGTAGAGCGTCTCCGCCAGGGAACGGATCTCCGCCTCCTCCGGATCTTCGCGGTCGAAGTAGGACTGGCAGAACAGGGCGCCCGCCAGGAGCAGGGTCGTGTCGATGGTGGAGAGCTCGACCGTCTCGAAGCGGGTCCCGGTCTTCATGTCGAGGAAGTGGTAGAAGAAACCTTTATACGTCGTGCGGCCGGCAGGCTCCGGGCCCTGGGGCGCGGCTGCCAGGAAGCGCAGCGTGGTCAGCACGCGCTGACGGGCCTGCTCCCGGGTGATCCAGCCGCGCTCGGCTCCGACCGGATAGACGGTCAGGCCGAACCCGACCGCGGCGACGCTGGAAAACGAAGGTGTAGGCCAGCGGTCCGGGACTAGGCCGTTCTCGGGATTGGCGAGGTCCCAGAAGTAAC
>JANOCF010000609.1:0-1902 GCA_031412055.1 Holophagales bacterium
ACGTCGGCCACCTCGAGTCGGGGCGGGGTCATGGTCGGACCCATCCCTCGGGTCCGCCCGCTTACTGATGGACTTCAATTGTCAAAGAGGAAGGGACAGTCAACTTCGGATGACCGAAGATGGCCTCTCCCCTGCCCTCCCCGCTTTGCGGCGAGGGCGCTTTTCCAGCATTGCTGCGCGTGATCAAAACAGGGGCGTGCTCGGACGGACGCGCGCCCCCAGGCTACCGCGACGCCTGACTACTCGACGATCTCAGCCGGCGGTTCGGCGACCTCGGCCGGGACCGGGACCGGGACCGGGACCGGATCCTTTCCCTATGCACTTCCTTTGCGAATAGAGCCCATCCTGGCACCCTCAAACCGCTTCTTCCTACATACCCTGCTACGACAGTGGGCGCATGATGTGGCATTCCAAGGCACCTGTCAAGTGTTTTCCGTGACGAATTTTCATGAGACAGTCTTTATCAGGCGCTTAAAGGCTACATAGGTTTTTCTGTGTCTACAAAGGAAGAGGCTTGACCGATGACGTTACGTTGTGCATTATACCGCCTCCCTTCGCGGTGCGCCGGAGGGTTGGCCGCCGCTGCCGTCGGCTTGGCGGGTGCGGCTGGAGCGTCGGCGCGCCAGGACGGAGGGTCGGCGCGAGCGGCCGGAAGCGTGGCCGCACCGGCCGGAGGGTTGGCGGGTGAGGACGGAGGGACGGCGCGGGCTGCCGGAGCGACGGCGGCAGCGGCCAAGCCTCCGGCCGAGCCCGCCGGAGAGATGGCACGGCAGGACGGAGCGACGGCGGCACGTGCCAACCCTCCAGCCGCTCGTGCCAACCCTCCGGCCGAGCGTGCCGACGCTCCAGCCGAGCGTGCTACTCGTTCTTTGAAAACTGAATCCCAATTGCCGGGGGCTTGCCATGGGGCGGGCAAGGCCCTCGGCCTGTCTTTACGGCGGCGGCACCGACCACCTCATCGTCGGCGTCAGCGGCTGGTTCGAGTAGCTCCGGTCGAGCTGAAGAGCGCCCCCCCGTCGCCGCAGGCCGCTCCCGGGCGCCGGTCGTGGGGTACGCAGACGGTGGCGGTCCCGGTGCAGGAGGCGCCTTGCGGGTCCGTCGCCGTGAAGGTCAGGTGGTAGACGCGCCCGTCTCCCCTACCCTCCCGGACAGCCCGGACCGCCGGGCTGGAGGTGCCGAGACCGGAGGCGTCCGGCCCCTTCTTCGAGAGAGGCTCGTCCTGGGTGATGCGGGTGACGGCCAGGGTGACCCGATCGCCGTCCGGGTCGGTCACGCCGTTGAGGGCGATCGGCACCATCCGGCCGTTCGGAGGCCAGATCACGGCCGGGCTGGCAGAGGCGGCCGAGCAGTCGGGGGGACCGTTGAGCTGAAGCTGAAGCTTGGTGACGAAAGCGTCGACCTGGGACGCCGCGACTGGCTGCACCGCGTGCTCGGTCGGGAAGTCGAACGAAGTCGTGTACCCGGTCACGTACACACTTCCTCGCGAGTCGGCGGCGATGTCCCGCCCTTGCTCCTCGTTGGATCCGCCGAGGAAGCTCGAGAACGCGAGCGTGCCCGCCGGGGTGAGTTGCAGCACGAACGCCTCATAGCCGCGGCACCAGGGTCCCATCGGGTCGCAGTCGTCGTCGACCGGATCCTTCAGGGGGAAGTCGATGGAGCCGGTAAACCCGGTCACATACGCGTTGCCCGCCCTGTCCGCCGCCACTTTGGAAGCGCCATCGAGGTACGTTCCACCCAGAAAGGTCGAGAAGACCAGCGCCCCGGAGGGGCCGATCCGGGTCGCATACGCGTCGGTGTAGCCCCGGATCGTCGACTGGAGCGGCCGGCGCAGGGGAAAGTCGTCCGAGTCGGTGTAGCCTGCTACCCAGGCGCTGCCCGTGGCGTCCACCCCGACGTCGGCCG
>JANOCF010000610.1:0-7587 GCA_031412055.1 Holophagales bacterium
GTTCGAGCTCCACGAGAAAATCAAGGTCGCTCGAAGTGGGAACAAAGAGACCTGTCGCCGCCGAGCCGAAGATTTCGAGCCGCCGCACATGGTGCCGCGAGCATAGCTGGTCCAGTGCCTGTCGATTCTCTTGAATGATGCTATCCACCCGTTCACTCCTTTCCCCCGGAGCTGCATAGTCTAGCAGCCGAGCTCGCCAACACTCAGTAGTCGACCGGCTGCAGCAGGTCCACCTTGAGCGACGGGGCATCGTCCTCCCGGAAGACCACCTTGTACTTACGCTTCTTCTCTTTCTCGGTGGCCAGGAACGTCGCCAGCTTGGGACCCAGCTCCCTTTTGCCCTCGCGGTAGGTGAGGTGCAGGGTAAAGCGGTCGTCCGGCCGGGCCTTTGAGATCATCTCGAGCGTCTCGATCTCGGGGTTGTCGTAGTTGCCGTCGCCCGAGCCTACGTAGTGATCGGCCAGGATCGTTTCGAAGTAGTCGTGATCGACGTTGTGCGCGCTGCCGTGGTGGGGCAGCTTGAGAAAGTCGACGTGGAGCTTGCCCTTCTTGAGCAGCCCGGCCTTCTCGATCGCTTGCAGCGTATGGTCCCCGCGGGCATCGCCGGTGAGGAGCATCCGCTTGCCGCCAAGCTCGGCCAGGACCACGATGCTGGACAGGTTGAAGGCGGAGTCGTCCTCGTAGGCCGCGGAGATGGCGGCCTGCTTGCCCTTCTCGATGAGAACCTTTTCCCACTCCTTGTGCAGCTCGTCGATCCGCTCGCGGTCGGGGCCGAGCACGGTGAGCTTCAGACCGTCTCCCCAGTCGAAGCGCGTGCCGTCCGCGGTTTCGGCGAGGACCAGGCCCGAGAACGGATCGTTGGTCCGCAGCCCGAGCACCTCGGCGTTGCTGCGCAGCTTCCGTCCCTGTGCGACGCTCGCCACCACGGCCGCGTTGTGCCGCTTGATGTGTTGACCCGACGGCGGCACGCCTCCGGTCGAGGCGACCTTGACGTCTTCCTGAAGCTCCGAAAAGAAGTCCTCGTCCTGGTTGCCGATCACGTCGTCGAAGCTGTTGTGCCAGAAGCAGAGGATCTGACAGAAAGGGTTTTGCTTCTTGCGGATCAGCTCGTCCGTGAGGTCGAGGATGCCGTTGGCGTGGTCGTCGTCGATGTGGCTGACCATCACCATTTCGAGCGGCAGAGGATCTTCCCCGTACCACCGTTTCTGGACTTCGATGAGGCGCGGCCGGAGGGTTTCCTGATAGACCTTGCCGGGGCCGCCATCGATCAGGATGAACCGCGGTGCCGCCTCGTCCCCGTAGTGGAGGAGGAGGCTGTCTCCGTGCTTGGCCTTCATGGCTTCAAGGGTGAAGATAGGCACTTGAACATCCCTCCTTTAAACGGACTGGAGCGCGCGCAGCACGTCGAGCATGCCGTACCCCTGGAAGGCCCGCTCGCGGCCGAGGTCGGTGGCGGTGTCGCAGAGGATCTTCTTGATGCGCGCGGGATTTCCGATCAATTCGTCGTGACGGGCCATGAGCATCGCGGCCGCTCCGCTTACGTGGGGCGCGGCCATGCTGGTGCCGTCGAGCGTGTCCAGGTCGCCGTCGAGCACCGGACCGGTGATCTTTTCTCCGGGCGCGACCAGGTCGGGCTTGAGCCGTCCGTCGCCCGTGGGTCCGCGGCTCGAAAAGTAGGACACGCCATAGGTGAACGGCCGGTTGCGATGGGTCGCTCCAACGGTGATCACGCCCTCGGCGTTGCCCGGGTCCGTAATGCTGATGTCTTGAAAAGCGTCGCTGCTTCCTTTGCTGGTCAGCAGCGAGGCGTGGCCCTCGTTGCCGGCCGCGGCCACCACCACGGTGCCGGTGTTGATCAGCCGGTGGCACTCCTCGCAGACCGGGGTGCAGCCGCAGGCGTAGTTCATCACGTTGTGGTAGAGGCTGAGGCTCAGGTTTACGCCGTGGACGGAGGGCTTGGGCTTGTTGGAGTTGAGGTAGCGGATGAACTGCAAGGCTGCCAGGACGGTGAACTCGTCGGACTGGCCCTTGTCGTCCAGGACGCGCAGGTCGATCAGCTCCAGGTCGGGGCACATCCCCTGGAGGTCGTGGTCCTCGGGCATGCCGTCAGCCACGCGCCAGTCGGCCGCCAGGATGCCGGCCACGTGCGTGCCGTGCGGGTTGCGGGGCGCCGTGTACTCCGGCTCCGCCATGGGCACGCGGATCAACGAGGACACGCGGTCCCAGTCGATCATCCGTCCCTCTTCCACCTGCCTGCGGACCTCCCAGAGGTCCTTTCTGCGCCGGCGGTCCTCCGCGGTGAAGCGGATGGCGCCGCCCGTCTCGGTCTTCGCGGGCTGCTCCGGGTCCAGGAGGGCGCGCAGCCGGGTGAAGTCGTAGGTCTCCGCGACCCGCGTGCGCTGCACCTTTTTCTTGTCGTCCCACCAGTCAGGGTGCTGCTTGCCCTGGGGGTTGTCGTCGACGCGGCGGCGGAAGGCGGGATGCGTGGCGTCGATGCCGCTGTCGAGGATCGCCCAGCGGAGACCCTTGCAACTGATGTGGAACAGCCGGCGGGCGGCGTCGGCCTTGACGGCCAGGCTCGACTTCCACACGGTCTGCCGCGCCTCGCGGTTGCAGTTGACCGCCCAGAGGAGCGGCTCGTGGGGAAGGTCCTCGATCTTCAGGTCCTTGAAAACCCTCTGAAAGGCCCTGACCACGTCTTTGGCGGCCGGCAGCTTCTTCGTCTCGGCCCTCTTCTTCGCCTGGCTCGCGGCTTTCTCCGCCTTTTCCGCTTCGAGAGCGAGCACTCCCACGATCTCGATCATCCACAGGAGGTCGCTGGAAGGGTTGAGGTCCTTGGCCGCGAGGGCGGGGATCTCGCTTTCGGGCAGAGCCTGCGCCACGGCCCTGCGGCGCTCGATCAGGCGAACGACGTCGTCCTCCCGGCTCCAGAGGATCTCGACCCGCTTGCGCAGGGTTTCGAGAGGGTCTTCGGGCCTGTCGGGCTTGGTGGAAATCCCTTCGATGGGCTCGTCGGAGGAGGCGGGCACCTCTTTCCCCTGGTACCGCCGCGACTCCGGCCAGACGTACTGCGCCCACCACTTGGTCAGGGGCAGCGCGGCGCGGATCAGCTCCCGCAGGGTGAGCCTCGCCACCACGTAGGACTCGTTGTAGGTGATCTTCCACGGTGCGCCCGTCCGGTCTCCGTTGGCCTTGAGCCGGGCGCGGAGCCGCGTGTAGAGCTCGGCGGGCTGGCCGTTGCGGTAGGGAGTGAGAAGGAGGTCGACGTCCTGCCTCGGCTTGTTGTTGTATTCAAGCCAGACGTCCGGGAGCACCGGCGAGTCCTGCGTGAACCGCCGTTGCCGCTCGGTTCCGAAGATGAGGGTTTCGATCAGCTCTCGCGACAGGCTCATGAGGTTCCTCCGGGCGGATCCGCTCGCTATTCGAGGTAACGCGAAGATACCATGCAATACCTCACATCCCGGTCTCGTTGTACCATCCGCCCGGACCGTCCCGGCTCAGGAGGAATTCATGACCGTTCGCCCGATGCGACTTGCCGCGATCCTGTTCGTCTGTCTCGCCAGTGCGGTATCCGCCGCGCCCGCCGCGCCCGCGAAGCGCCCGATCACCCCGGAGGACCTGTGGGCCATGGAGCGCGCCGCCAGTCCTGCCATCTCGCCGGACGGCCGCCAGGTGATCTACACGGTCACCCGCTTCTCGGTGGAGGAGAACAAGAGCGACAGCGACCTGTGGATCGTCCCCACCGACGGCAGCGCCCCGCCACGTCGTCTGACATGGAATCCGGGCTCGGATGCTTCGGCCGTCTGGAGCCCCGACGGGCAGCGGATCGCCTTTGTCTCCAAGCGCGGCGAGGCTCCGCCCCAGCTCTATATCCTCGCCGTGAACGGCGGCGAGGCCCAGCCGGTCACCAAGCTGCCCGTGGCGGTGCAGGGTCCACGCTGGTTCCCGGACGGCAAGCGCATCGGCTTCGTGGCCGCCACGTGGCCCGACCTCAACGACGACTGGACCGCGATCCAGAAGCGCCTCGACGAGCGCAAGAACGACAAGGTCCAGGCTCGCGTCGCCGATACCCGGGTGCTGCGCTTCTGGGACGAGTACCGCACGGACGGGCGCTTCTCGCACGTCTTCGCCGCGGACGTCAGTACCGGCGGCATCGGAGAGGTCAAGGACCTGACGCCCGGGCTCAAGCGCACCATGGACTTCATGTCTCCCGAGGAGTCCTGGGACCTGTCGCCGGACGCGAAGGAGATCGCCTACAGCGTCAACACCACCGAGCCGCCGTACCAGACGCTCAACTTCGACATCTTCGTGCAGCCCATCGATCAGGCTGGGGCCGGGGCGCGCAACGTGTCCGCGGACAACCCGGCCACCGACCTCGCGCCCCGCTACTCGCCGGACGGCCGCTGGATCGTCTACGCCCGCAACCGCCGCGAGGACATCGACCCGGACTTCGCGCGGATGGCGCGCTACGACCGCCGCTCGGGCCAGACCGTGACGCTCGCCGACGAGTGGGACGCGCAGGCAGAGGGCCTGGCCTTCACGCCGGACGGCAAGACCCTCGTCTTCCACGCCCAGGAGAAGGGGCGCGTGCACGTCTACTCGCTTCCCCTGGAAGGGACCGCCCAGCCGAAGCTGCTGGCCAAGGGTGGCACCACGGGCGGTGTGGACGTGGCGGGCAACCGGGTGGTGTTCCTCCGCCAGTCGCTGCTGGCGCCGTCCGATCTCTACACCCTGACGCTGGAAGAGGCGGAGCGGAGCGCCGAGCCGCGCAAGCTGACCTCGCTCAACGCCGAGCGGCTCGCCGGGCTCGACCTCGGCACGGTGGGCGAGGCTACGTTTGAAGGTGCTGGAGGTGCCCCGGTCCACATGCACCTGGTCTTTCCGCCCGGATTCGATCCGAAGCGCAAATGGCCGCTCGTGCACGTGATCCATGGCGGACCTCACGGGGCCTCGCTGGACGACTTCCACTACCGCTGGAATGGAGCCCTCTTCGCCTCCCGCGGCTACGTGGTGTCGATGGTCAACTTCCACGGCTCCACGGGCTATGGCCAGGCCTTTGCCGACTCGATCATGGGCAACCACGCCGACAAACCTTTCGAGGACATGATGAAGGCCACCGACTGGCTGATTGCCCAGGGCTACGTGGACGAGAAGCGGATGGCCGCGACCGGCGGCTCGTATGGCGGCTACCTGGTGTCCTGGATCCTCGGCCATACGGACCGCTTCGCCGCGCTGATCGATCACGCGGGGGTCTACGACCTGATGGCGCAGTTCGCCTCGGACTCGACCTATGGCCGGTCGAACAACTACGGTGCGTCGCCCTGGACCGATCCAGCCCGCGTCGACCAGTACTCCCCGAGCCGGTACGCGAAGAACTTCGTCACGCCCACCCTGATCCTGCACGGAGAGAGGGACTACCGCGTGCCGGTGACGCAGGGGATCAATCTCTACGGTGTGCTCCAGGGCAAGGGCGTACCGACGAGGATCGTGATCTTCCCCGAGGAGAACCACTGGGTGCTCAAGCCCCAGGCGGCGCTCCTCTGGTGGAAGGAGTCCTTCGGCTGGCTGGACCGCTATCTCAAGCCGGCTGGGTAGATTCAGCTCTCCGGGGACCGTCCGAAGCGCGCCAGGAGAGCCTTGTAGCCGCGTGCCTCCATGGCGGTCCACCGCTGCGTCTTTTCCAGGGCGGCTTTCATCTCCTCCACGGAGGCCCCGTCCTGGAGCAGGCGCTCCAGGAGCTGTGAACGGAGGAAGCCGCCGAGGTTGCTGTGATGCACCCAGGAGAGGAAGGCGCTCTCCGACCAGATGGCCTGGTGCACGGCCTTGCCGTTCGAGTCCAGGTACGCGAACAGGTACTCCGCGCCGTCCACCATCAGGCAGACCCACTGGCCGGTCCAGCGCTCCTGCACCCTTTCCGCTCCCAGGGGGATGATCACGTCGACGCCCTCGATCTCGGTAGGGACGTAGGCCTGCACGGCGACTGGGATGCCGCGCGCAGCCACGGCCGCCAGCCCGGGACGGAGCGTTTCGACGGCATCGGGGAAGGCGTCCATGAGCACGATGTCGCGGGCGCGCTCCAGCATCTGGCTGCAGCGCTCATAGACCTGCTCCGGCGAGGTCAGGGTGAAGATTCCGTCGTCGTCCCTGCCCGCGGGCTGCAGGTTGGCGAGAGCCCTGGCTGCGGCCTCGCGCCGGGACTCGAACGTCTTCTCCAGGCGTCCCAGCAGATCGTCGGGCGGCACGGCCCGGCACAGGCGGGTCTTGGTCTCGTCCACGAGCACCGCGCCCTTCTGCTGCAGCGACTCCACCGCCTTGTAGGTGTTCGCCACGGGCTTGCCGATGCCCTGGGCCACCCGGTACGCGGTGGCCGGGGAGTTCTCCACCAGGTAGACGTACACCGCCGCTTCCAACTCGGTGAACCCCAGGGCGGCCAGGTGCCGCACGCTCTCTTCGATCGAGTCTCGCCCTACGTTGTTGGCTATCATCGTCACCCTCTCTCGCGCGCAGATCATCGCACAATGCTGAAACCGAGGAGGACGGAGGCGGGCCATAATGTCCCCATGCTTTTCACGGAGTGGTAGAGTGCGCGGTCCCCAAAGGAGAAGGATGTTGTCGAAGAAGGCCTGTCTCATCGCTCTCGCGCTCGCGTGCTCCCTACTGTCCCCGGCCTTGGCTGTCGAAGTCGGTCCTCCCGAGCTGGTGGCGGATCTCAAGCCGGGGCCGGAGTCGTCGTATCCGCATGAGTTCCTGCGGGTCGGCAACCTGACCTACTTTCTGGCGGGGGAGAGCAATTGGGGAGGGTTATGGCGGACCGACGGGGCGGCTCCGGGAACGTTCCGGGTCACTCCCGAGGATGTGGCGGTGAATGAGTTCCGGGGCGTGCTCGGAGACGTGGTCTTCTTCGGGGGCTCGGACATTGAGGGAGCAGAGCTCTGGCGCAGCGATGGGACGCCTGCCGGAACCTATGCGCTCACCGACGGAGTGTTCCCCATGGAGCATCGGCATCACCCCGCGCGATGGGGAAGCCCGGTGAGCCTGGCGGTTCCGGAGCTGGGTGTGCTGTTCTTCACCGGCAGAGGGTCGGATTCGGAAGCGTGGGGGCTCTGGGCCACGAACGGAACCGTCGCGGGAACGCGCCGTTTGCTCGCCGGGGGCTATGCCGGCTCAATGGTCAGCGTCGGCGGCAAGCTCTTCTTCGTGGCCGGTTTCGCGGAAGGTCAGGAGCTCTGGCGCAGCGACGGCACGCCCGGAGGGACGGTGAAGGTCAAGGACTTCCAATCCGGGGACGACCGGGTTCTGGTTCTGCGCAAGGTCGGAAACAGACTCCTCGGCTTCTCCCGCGGCCCGGCCGGCCTGTGGTTGTGGGAGAGCGATGGCACCGATGCCGGGACCATTCTGATCCGGGATTTCCCGAGCGCGGATCTCTTCACCGTCCTCAAGGCGGACGACCGGATCTTCTTCGCGACCGGATCCGGATTCTCCGCCGATTCTCTCTGGGTGAGCGACGGCACCTCCGGCGGAACCACCCGGGTGCTGGAGGGCGTGCAGGGCGCGGAAAACCAGGAGTGGGAGCTGTACATCTACAGT
>JANOCF010000611.1:0-8366 GCA_031412055.1 Holophagales bacterium
CGTGATGGCCGGGATGGCCGCCCTGCGCCGGGCGGCGGAAGACTGGGGCGCGGAGCTGCACAAGGAGGAGTCCGGCCTGTGGCTCCACCTGCCCGTGGTGCACGGTCTCCGGCGCGGAGTGACCATCGGTCCGGTGCGGGTCGAGCCCGCCGAGGAAGGCGCGCGCGTCCACTTCGAGCCGCGGGAGTCGCAGCTCTACGTGCAGCCGGCGGCGTTGGTCATCCTGCTGCTGGCGGTCTTCGGGGCGGCGTTCACGGTCATCTGGCCGTTCTTCCCCCATCTCCTGCCCGTGGCTCCCTTCGGCGCCATCCTGGCCCTGGGCGGGTGGTTCCTGGTGGTCTCCCGTCTCCGCACCAGCGGCCCGGACGAGTTCCTGCACATGGTGGAGCTCCAGGCGGAAGCGGGAGCGCCGGCGCAGGAACACGCCGGCTAGAGCGACGGCACGCGCGGCTGGAGAGTTGGCAGCGCCCGCCGGAGCGATGGCGGATGCGGCCGTGGCGTCGGCAGAAGCCGCCGGAGGGTTGGCCGGCGAGGACGGAGCGTTGGCAGCAGCGGACGGAGCGTCAGCGCCTGCTGCCGGAACGGCGGTACCTGCTGCCAACCCTCAGGGCGGACGGGCTGAGGAGGTGGCACGGGAGGCTGGAACGACGGCGCCGCGTGCCGGAGCCTCAGCCGCGCCTGCCGACGCTCCGTCCTGGAATGCCTGTCCCCGCGGGTTGGTTTATACTGGCGACGGTTCTTTGCAAACTTGGGGGCGTACCGGTTTCGACGGGGGACACAGCGGAGCGGGAGTAGCGTGTCGTGTTAGCCGCTCGTAAAGCGGTAAAAGTAACTGCGAACGATAACTTCGCCCTCGCGGCCTAAAAAACCGTGACGTGCTGTTCGAGAGCCCTGATCCACGGCGCTCTTGCGGGACGACATTCAAAGTGGATCTAAGGTAGCAGCGGCCTCGCGCCGCTACCGGATACAAATTCAGAGGCTGGCTGCCGCGTCGGATTGCCTTCTTCCTACACGCGGTGGCGAGATCACAACTGAAGGATATGCACGTAGAAGCTCCTGATACGCGTTTCTCGGACGTGGGTTCGACTCCCACCGCCTCCACCATTCTTTTTCATTCCCTTCATAGATGTCCTCTGTTGTCTCGTCCGACTCCATGCTAGAGTCGCGGCCGGGATAAATCGTGGGACAACACGACCTCAGTTACCGACTCTTCTTCGCGCACCGGCGGATGATCCAGGATCTCCTGCGGGAGATCGTGGGCGAACGCTGGGTCGAGCGCATCGACTTGGGCTCCGGCGAGCGCGTTGACACCTCCTTCGTCTCTCCCAAGCACGAGAACCGCGAGAGCGACGTCATCTGGAAGTTTCGGCGCCAGGACGGAGGAGATCCGGTCTACGTCTACATCCTCCTTGAGTTCCAGTCGCGGCCGGACCCTTCCATGCCGGTCCGCCTGATGGGCTACGAGAGCCTCTTCTACCAGAGCCTGATGGCCAGCCGGCCAGCGGCGGGTTGGAGAAAGCTGCCTCTGGTCATCCCAATCGTCCTCTACAATGGGCTGGAGCCGTGGAACGTCGCGACGGACCTCGGTTCCTTGATCGGAGAGCTGGATCCCTCGGCTGAGATCTACCGCCCACAACTGCGGTACCGGCTCGTGGACGAGGCGTCCTACCCGCGCGAGGAGCTCGCAGCCCTGAAGAGTCCGGTCGCCGACCTGTTCCGCATTGAGAAGAGCAGCGACTGGTGGGAAGTCCGCTCAAGCGTCCATCGGCTGCGGCAGAGCATTCCGCCGGCCGAGGCCTCGCTGCGGCAGGCCTTCGAGACATGGCTGCAGAAGGTCATCCTGCCGCGCTTCGGACTGTCTCAGGACGAAATCTCCGCCACGCCGACTCTGGAGGAGCTCGAAACCATGCTGGCTGAAAGCATCGACCGTTGGAACCGCGAGATCCGGGAAGAAGGGCGACAGGAAGGACGACAGGAAGGCGAGGCCCGGCTGTTACTTCAGCTCCTGCGCTTGAAGTTTGGTCCTCTTAGCCCTGAAGTCGAAGAGCGAGTGCGCTCTGCGGACGCGGACAGTCTGCTGGGGTGGGGCGACCGGATCCTGAATGCCGAGAGTCTCCAGGCCGTCTTCCAGGACTGAGCTCGGGATGTCTGGTATCCTTCTGGGGTATTGTTAGCGTAGAGCCATGTCATGAACCGGCCTGCCTCCGACCAAGCCCTCCTCAGGCCCGGTGACGCTGTCGCCTTTCAGGATCGTGACGACCTGCTCGTGAAGCTCGACCGCCTCGATCAGCCGATTCCCGCGAGACACGAAGGGCGGACAGAGGATCATCGACAGCATTTCTGTCTGGTTCACTATCTGCGCTTTGTCGGCGAAGAGGGCCTCTTACAGCTTCCCTTGACTCTCAACGTGACTCCCAGGGGAGAGGATCCCCCGGACTTCACGCTGGAGTGGTCCGGCAAGCGGAGGGAAACCTTTGAGCTGACCACCGGTTCCACCCAGGACTATCAGAGGCGGCTCTCCGAAATCAGCGCCACCAACGATGGCCTGGTCATGCCCGTCGAGATCAACACGCCGGAGAAGGAAGTGGCCGAGACCTGGGCAGAGATCCTGTTCTCTGCATTCCTGAAAAAGGCGGAAGGGCTCGTTCGCGGCCGCTACGCTCTGGATCATCTCCTCATCTACGACCTGACCGGCCTTGGCCTGCTGCTTCCTCTCGAACGTGGAGCACCGCTCCTGAGGCAGAAGCTTCTGGAGTGGTACTCCCGGGAGAATCCTTCATACCGATTCGGGCGTATCTCGGTTCTGCGAGACCAGGCGCTCCTTCTCGATGTGGTAGGCATCGGCCGGATCGTCCGGGGATCGTCGCCGTACTTCCGTCTTCCAGTGGTCCGTGCCAGCGACGAAGAGGACTTGAAGAGGCGTCTCCGGCAGCTCGACCTTTTCTGCCGCGAGAACTCCGTGCGCCACCTCAAGGCCTTTGGCTCCATCCTGGGAGACCGGTTCGAGGACTTCCGCGAGGATAGCGACCTGGACCTCCTCGTGGAGTTCGAGCCCGGGACGCGCGTCACCCTCCTGGATATGGCTCGCATGGAAAGGGAGCTGGACGAGCTGACCGGCTTCAAGGTCGACCTTCGTACGGCCGGCGACCTGAGCCGGTATTTCAGGCACGACGTCCTCAAAAAAGCCGTGGAGCTGAATGCTCCCGGAGCCTGACCGCATCCGTTTGCAGCACATGCTCGACGCTGCCGCGAAGGCAGTGCGCCTTTCCGCGGGCCATGACCGCGGCGAGCTCGAAGACGACGACTCTCCTCTCGCGGACGCTCTGGTCCACCTGATCTCTGTAATTGGTGAGGCGGCCGGCAGAGTCAGCGCCGGCACGCAAGCGGCGCTCGGTGGAATTCGTTGGCCTGAAATGGTGAGCATGCGGAACCGGCTGGTCCACGCCTATTTTGACATCAACCTGGACATCCTCTGGGCGACGGTCCAGGACAACCTGCCTCCCCTCATCCAGTACCTGAAATCGACCCTGGAAGTAGACCAGGAAGGATAAATCAGGACTGCTTGCCGAAGGCTTCGGCGATACTCAGCTCGTAAGGCGGCTCCAGCACTCCGACCTCGGTGACGATCGCCGTGATCAGCTCGGCGGGCGTGACGTCGAAGGCGAAGTTCATGGCCTCCGTCCCGTCCGGTGCCACCTGGGTGCCGAACACCGCCGTCACCTCCGATGCCAGCCGCTCCTCGATCGGGATGGCCGTGCCGTTGGGCGTGTTGCGGTCGATCGTCGAGAGCGGCGCCGCCACGTAGAAGGGGACTTTGTGCCGGTGTGCCAGCACCGCTACCGTGTAGGTCCCGATCTTGTTCGCCGTGTCGCCGTTGGCCGCGATGCGGTCCGCTCCTACTACGATCCGGTCCACCAGCCCCTGCGCCATCAGCGTGCCCGCGCTGGAATCGGTCACCAGCCGGTGGGGGATACCCAGGCGCTTGAGCTCCCAGGCGGTCAGGCGCGCGCCCTGGAGCAACGGCCGGGTCTCGTCCACCCAGACCATGCCTACCCGGCCGTCGGTCCAGGCGGACTGGATGATGCCGAGCGCCGTGCCGTAGCCGGCCGTGGCCAGCGACCCGGTGTTGCAGTGGGTGAGGACGCGGGCCTCCGGAGTGAACAGGGCCGCTCCGTGCGCTCCGATCCTGCGGTTGACCCGCACGTCCTCGGCCTGGAGTTCGCGCGCCCAGGCGAGCAGCTCCCGCCAGACCACCTCTGCCCCCCGGCTCTTCGTCTTTTCGAACACAGCGCGGCCCCGGTCGAGCGCCCAGCGCAGGTTGACCGCCGTGGGACGGGTGCTGCCGAGCAGGGAGGAAACCTCCTCGAAGCGGGCCGCGAGCCGAGCGGAATCCGCGTCCGCGGACAGGGACCGCATGCCCAGCGCCAGCCCGTAGGCCGCGGCCACGCCGATGGCCGGCGCGCCCCGCACGGCCAGGCGGCGGATGGCGTCGGCGATCTGCTCCGGCTCCCGGCAGTCGAGCCAGACCTCCTCGGTCGGCAGAAGGGTCTGTTCGAGGAGCTTCAGGCAGTCGTCCTCCCAGCGGATGGGAGAGAACTGTTCGGCGGTCGGGTCTGGCTGGGTGTCATTCATGGGACGGGTATCTTACGGGTGCTAGAATCCGGCCGCAAACTGGCGCGCCGTCCCGGCGCCGCTTCTTTCATACCGCACCTATCCCGAATCGAGGCTCCCAGTGAAAGGCGATCCCAAGAATCTCGGATTTTCCACGCGCGCGATCCACGCCGGGGCAGAGCCCGACCCACGCACCGGGGCCGTGGCGGTCCCGATCTACCAGACGTCCACCTACGTGCAGCACGGGCTCGGCGAGCCCGTCGAGTACGAGTACGCCCGGGTGCAGAATCCCACCCGCTTCGCGCTCGAAGCCAACCTCGCGGCGCTCGAAGGCGGTATTTCCGGACATGCCTTCGCGTCCGGCATGGCCGCGATCTCCACCCTGATCACGCTGCTCAAGTCGGGCGACCACGTGGTGGCGTCGCAAAACGTCTACGGCGGCACCTTCCGCTACTTCACCAAGGTCATGGAGAACTTCCAGCTCTCCTTCTCCTGGGTGGATGCCACCGACCTCGGCAAGATCGAGGCGGCCATGACCCCGCAGACGAAGATGGTCTACATCGAGACTCCGACCAACCCGGTCATGGAGATCGTGGACATCGCGGGCGCGGCCGAGCTCGCTCACTCCCGCGGCGCGTTCCTGGCTGTAGACAACACCTTCCTGTCGCCCTACTTCCAGCGTCCGCTGGAGCACGGGGCGGACGTGATCGTCCACTCGACCACCAAGTTCCTCAACGGGCACAGCGACTCGATCGGCGGCGCGCTCATCCCGGCCCGGCAGGAGCACAGCGAGTGGTTCTACTTCATGCAGAAGTCGGCCGGCGCGATCCTGTCGCCGTTCGATTCCTTCCTGGTGCTGCGCGGCATCAAGACCCTGCCGGTGCGCATGGACCGCCACGAGCAGAACGCCCGGGCGATCGTGGACTACCTGGTGCGCCACAAGAAGGTGCGGAAGGTGCTCTATCCGGGTCTTCCGGACCATCCCGGGCACGAGATCCACAAGCGCCAGTCCTCCGGGTTCGGCGCCATGATCTCCATCGAGCTGGGGAGCTTCGCGGCGGCCAAGGCCATGCTCGACCGCATCCGGGTGATGAGCTTCGCGGAGAGCCTGGGCGGTGTCGAGAGCCTGATCTCGCACCCCGCGACCATGACCCACGCCTCGATTCCGGCGGAGCGGCGGGCCGAGATCGGCGTCACGGACGGGCTGGTGAGATTGTCGGTCGGGATCGAGGACGTCCAGGACCTGCTGGACGATCTGGATCAGGCGCTGTCCGCGGTTTAGGGCGGTTTAGGAGGGCTAAAACTCGGAATCGTCGGGGTCGGCGTACGACAGCTCTTCGTCGACCTCGTCCGAGAAGTCGGCCTGCTTGTCGACGCTGCCCCAGATCCAGTCGAGGAAGTTCTGCTCGCCCTGGCTGACCTGGAAGGAGAGGATCTCCGGGAGCTCGTAGCTGTTGAGCTCCCGGATGGTCGCCGATACGCTCTCGAACTCCTCTTCCACCGTCTTGATGATCAGCAGGAGCTCTCCATCCCTGCAGATCTTCCCCTTCCAGCGGTAGATCGAGCGGACTCCGGGCAGCACATTGACGCAGGCCGCGTGACGCCGGGCGACGAGCTCGCTCGCGATGTGGTTCGCCTGCTCTTCGGTGCCTACGGTGGTAACGACGACGATTGCCTGCATCGCGTTTCACGTTACACACTCCTCCCGAACGAGTCAATCGGAACGAGCGGAACGAGCGGAACGAGCGGAACGAGCTTCCCTACTTCCAGACCTCCGCGCCGAAGTCGTAGACGACGACCTTGACCTTGCCCGTGCGACCGGTGACCCTCACCGCCGCGAGCTGGCTCTGGCCGTCCGTCAGGTAGACCGTCCCCGGCGTGGAGCCGCCCAGCGGGCTGAAGGAGGCCAGGTCCGAGCTGTTGAACCGGATCGCGTCTTCCCCCTTCAGCCACTCTCCGGAGCCGGGATCGCGGACTCGGCGGCCGGGCGGAAACCCGAACCGCACCCGGTTGCCGATCTGCTCCAGACGGCGCGGCTGCGTCAGGATCGGGTCCGCTCCGGTGTCGATATCCCGGTTGAGGACGCCGTCGCCGTCACCGTCCCGGTAGAGCGACCAGGTGGCAGCCCCGAACGGCCGGGGACGGAACTTGAGCGCCACGTTGGCGCAGTGGCGCACCGCCAGCGCCCGGGCCAGCATCATGGCGGACGAAACCTCCTGGGCCGCGAGGCGCAGCCTCACCTCGCCCGAGATCCGCAGCAGAGGCGGCGCGGTCAGGGTTGCGAAGAGAACGAACAGCGCGAGCACGATCACCAGCTCGAGAAGCTGGAAGCCGCTTTGGGACCGCTTCATGGCGATGCCCCCGGAAAGGGAGAACGAGGCGGGCCGCTTACGGCGACCCGCCCCATCCCTCCTAGCGGGAACGCTCCTTCGGCGCCTTCTCCTTGGGGGCTGTCGATCCCGTCGATCCTGTCTTGCTCGACTTGGCCTTCTCCTTGAGCGTGGTCTCGCCCGATGTGGCCACGTAGGGCTTGAGAAGCTGCCAGGTCTTCTCGCCGATCCCCTGGACCAGCATCAGGTCCTCCGGCGACTTGAAGGGGCCGTTTTCCTTGCGGAAGGCAACGATCTTCTGGGCCACCGACGGGCCGACCCGCGGCAGCAGTGCGAGCTGTGAAGCGTCGGCGGTGTTGATGTTGACCTTCTTCGACTCTCCCGCCGCAAAGGCGGTAGCCGGTATGGAGGCCATGGCAGCGAGTACGAGCCCCGCCAGGGTCAGGCTGCCGACGAAACGACGGGTATGCATCATGGGCTTCATGAGGTTGCTCCTCTCCGGCCGGATGGACCGGCCGATCATGGTTTGATCTCTTGCTTCGGCTTCTTCGTTTTCCCTTGCTTGTCCTGCCTCGGTGCTCGTCTCTGTCTCTCTGCGTCCGCGACCCCCTCTCCGGTTGATGCAGCCCTGGAGAGCACGGCCGCTGCCAATCGGCAAGGGAGGTATCAACCTGTTTAGAGTCAGTGATTTACCGTAAAATCAGAGAGCGGCGTGGAGGCCGGCATGTCCAGGGATCTGGCGCCTGAAGCGGGGCCGGAGAGGGGAAAAAGCCCGCCACGGCTGCGTTTGCGGGCTGGTCAAGGGAACTGGCGCCCGGCGCGATCCCTGGCGCTGGTAGCCTTGGGCAGTGTGTTTCGAGTAGATTAGGCCCGCCATGGCGGAGCGAGCGGAAGGTTCAAAGAAGACGGAAAAGTCGGAGCGGTCGGTGTTTCGCGAGTATTTCGAGGCGATCCTGATCGCCACGATCTTCCTGCGTTTCACCAACGTCTTCGTGGTGCAGACCTTCTACATCCCCAGCGGCTCGATGGAGAACACGCTGCTGATCGGCGACCATCTGTTCGTGAACCGGTTCATCTACGGCCCGTCGGCGTCGGAGCTGGAGCGCAACCTCCTGCCGCTGCGCCCGCTCGAGCGGGGCGACATCGTGGTGTTCCGCTCCAAGACCGAGCCCGGCATGGACGTGGTCAAGCGCTGCGTCGCCAAGGCCCGCGACGAGGTCCAGGTCGTCCAGAAGCAGCTCTATCTCAACGCCAGGATGGTCGACGACTCGTCCTATGTCATCCACAAGGACCCGGAGACCTACCCGGACCACCCGCTGGTGCCCTCCAGGGCCCGCATCCGGGACAACTTCGGCCCCGTGTCCGTGCCCGAGGGCAACTACTTCTGCATGGGGGACAACCGGGACGAGTCCTACGACTCGCGCT